>JAIOHV010000139.1 GCA_019912885.1 bacterium | reverse complement strand
GGGGAAAGGGGAAAGGGGCCGTCGCAAATCCGCTTTCTCGATGGCAGGAAAAAACGTCTTGAAGTTGATACGGGGAAAGGCGCATGATGCGGTCACTTTTCAAACAGCGGTTGGTGTCGCGGCCATGCTGGTCGTGTTTCTCGTAAGAAATAGCATCAAACGGAGGGTCCGCGCATGAAGCGTTGGCAAATCGCGTTGATTGTCGTCGTCCTGTCGCTCGGAACGATCGGCGGCTGTCCGCCGTCGCAGAAAATGAGCTACGTGGACAACGGCGTGATCAAGGTGGGCGTGGACCTGAACAAGGGCGGATCGATCACCTTCCTGGCCGACGTCGCCCACCAGGAAATCAACCTGATCAACTCCGCGGATCTGGGGCGGGAGATCCAGCAATCCTATTACTCCGGGCCGCAACCCTACGGCGAGCCGCATCCCGGCTGGCCCAACTGGCCCTGGAACCCCATCGGCGCCGGCGACTGCTACGGCAATCCCTCCGAGGTGCTGGAGCACGTCAACGACGGCTCGATGATCTATGTCCGATCGATCCCGATGCAGTGGGCGCTGAACGGCGTGCCGTGCGAATGCACCTTCGAGCAGTGGATCGAACTGGACGAAAACGCGGTCCTGGTCCACTTCAAGCTCAACAACAATCGCTCGGACAAGACGTATTACGGCGCGCGTCACCAGGAGCTGCCCGCCGTTTACACGACCGACCGTTTCCATCGATTGTTCACCTACAACGGCAACAAGCCTTTCACCGGAGGGCCGATCGAGCAGATCGTCAACTCCGGGCCGCCGTGGGCCTATTTCACCGGCACGGAGAAATGGGCCGCGCTGGTCCAGGACAACGGCTGGGGGCTGGGCGTCTACAACCCCGACGCCGAACTGTTCGCCGGCGGATTTCACGGCACGCCGGGCAGCGGCGACCCGGAGGGTTCGTCGACCGGCTACATTACCCCGCTTCGGACCGAGGCGATCGCGTGGAACACGGTCTACGAGTACGACGCCTATTTCATCCTCGGGTACCTGGACGACATCCGCGCCTTCGTCTACCAGAACAGGCCGTAGGCGAACCGGCGTCGACGTAGCATGCGCTACGACGCGCCGCCCTCGAGATACGTCTTCGCGAGCCTTCGCCTCAACACTGGATACCCGAACGCGAACGGAAACGACGCGCCGAAGGCGATGAACGAGCCGGCGTTCTTGTAGCCGGACGCGGAAACGGACACCGCGACAAAGGCGAACGCGATTCCGACGGTGACCGCGACCGGGCCGAAGCGCGGTTTGGCGACAAGCTTGTCCCGAAGTTGCGAAACCATCGGCATCAGCGCGAGCACGACGATGAGCGCAAGCAAGGCGCGGGCGTACATGCCGGCGGTCGTCTGGAAACGGCCGGCGATGAATGCCAGCACGAAGATGTGGAAGACGAGAAACAGGAACGAGTCGCGCCCCAGGTATTCGAGATAGGCAAGCGTGCGGTTGTTGCCCGGGCCGCGATAGGCGAGCGGCGCGAGCAGCATGAGCAGTCCCGACGCGCCAAGGCCGGCGAGGGCGTATTTGAGATCGACGCGGAACATCAGCTCGTACGCCGTCTCCGGGAATGTGCCGGGCACGAAGCGCGAGCCGATCGCCATCGCGGCGAACAGCACGCCGAGCGAAACGCGCGCGGCGCTCGACCCGATGCGGTAGAGCATGACGCCGACCAGGAAGAACGCGACCCACGGAAAAAACGAAAAGTGCCCGAACAGAAGGCGCCGGATCGGCCCCATGCTCTCGAGGACCGACTCCGACGGCACGATCGCCAAGCGGTGCGCGATGCCGATCGCGAGAATGCCGATCGCGACCAGAAGCAGAACGCCCGACGAGAGCCGAGCGCGAACGAGAAGGTACGTCACGAACGTGCCGACCGCGACGAGCTGGAAGATATCCGGCACGGCGCGCGCGAGCGAACCGACGTTTATGCTGTACGTGAAGCCAAGCAGAAACAGCCATGCTGACGAGACGGCGTAGAAACGCACCGCACGCTGGCCCTCGCGCGGCGGATGGCGTTCGTGCCAGGTGAGCGCGTTGACGCCGGAGGCCATGAAAAACACGGGCACCCAGCACTCGACGGTGTAGATGAAAGTGAGCGCGACGTATTTGTCGACCGGCATCGCGCCGAACAGCGCCACGTCCATGCGCATCGCATGGGAGATGAGCATGATGATGCAAAACAGACCCTTGAGCAGGTCGATTTCGTGGTGACGATCCGTGCTCATTCGTACTTCAGCGCCTCGCGCATGGGCAGGCCGGCGGCCTTGCGCGCGGGCAAAAGCCCCGCCGCGATGGCCAGCAGCACCGCGCCGAAAAACGCGGCGACGACGTACCATCGGTTGATGACGATCGGCATCGCCCAGCCCGACATCATGGCGTTCAGGCGCGTCATCTGAACGTGGCCGAGAAAATACCCGCACGCCAGCGCGACCGTCGCGCCGGAAAGTCCAAGCATGCCCGACTGCATGAAAAAGATCGTCGCCACCTGACGGCGCGTCGCGCCCAGCGAACGCAGCACGCCGATCTCCCGCGTGCGGTCGATGACGTTGGCCAGAAGATTGTTCACGATGCCGATGATCGCGATGAGCATCGTGATGATCTCGAGCGACACGGCGAGCGTGAAGATCTGGTCGATGGCGTCGATGATGGACTCGCGGAACTGCGTGTTGGTGAGGATGAACAGGTTGAAGTTGTCGCCGAGCCGCGCGTCGATGCCGCGGCGGACATCCGCGGCGTCGGCGCCCGGCGACAGGTACACCTGAAACGTGTCGACGAGCGGGTCGTTGAACGAGGCAAGATAAAGCGGCCGGTTCATGAACACGAGGCCCTCCTCGGACAGGAAGTCGTGAACGACCGCGAGGATGGGAAATTCGCGCCGGCCCGCCGGCGTGTTCAGCGTGATCGCCCGGGCGCCGTCGAGTTCCGGATTCTTGATGACAAGCGTCTTTGAAATGAACACGCCTTCGTTTGCGAAAAACAGCGGCAGCGCCTTTTCGGGATCGCCCTCGGCAAAGCGGAAGCGGTCGCGCTCGAAACGCACGTTGAATTCGAGCGACAACACCGAGATGCGCGCGCCCTTGTAGTCGATCAGCCGGAAACGCACGTGGCGCACGGTGTCGACGCCGGGGACCGTGCGGATGCGCGCGGAGAGTGCGGCGTCGATCGGCACGCTGGTGCGCGTCGCGAAATCGGCGGACGAGGTGACAAGTAGATCGGCCTTCAGGACGTTGCCGAGCCATCCGCGCGTTTCCGCCTTGGTCGAGTTCATGAAGATGTAGATCTGAAAAAACACGGCAAGCGCGACCATGAAGGCCGCGACGGTCATCGCCGAGCGGCCAAGGTCGCGCAGGATGTTTTCGGACGACAGGCGCGCGAGCGGAGTGCGCAGGCGCGCCGTGGCGCGAACGACGCCGTGCAGAAACGCAAACATCACCAGCGGCGTGGCGGAAACGCCCGCGACGATGATCGACACCATCGTCGTGCGCACGCCGTTCAACGTCGTCGAAAACGGCGGCACAAAGAGGCCCGCGGCGATCAATCCGCACGCCAGCGCGAAGATGGAGACCCACCATCCCATCAAGGCGCCGCGCCCGCGCGAAAGGCCGGGCCCAAAGCGCAGCACCTCAAGCGGCGTGATCGTCGTGGCGCGATACGACGGCCATGCGGCGCCGATCAGGCTGACGCCGACACCGAGAAGCGTGCCGTACACCGCCATGTCCGTCGTGAACTCGGCGTGCTGCGTGTTGGTCGCGACGAAAAGGCTGCTGACCTTTTCGGAAAACGTGAGCACCGCGTGGCGGCCCGCGAAAAAACCCGCCGCGACGCCGATCAACGATCCGGCAAGGCCAAGGACGGCGCCCTCCGAAAGGAACATCGCCCAAAGGCGCGCGCGCGTCGTGCCGACCATGCGCAATACGCCGATCTCGCGCATGCGCTGGTAGATCGTCGTTGTGACCGTGTTGAGGATGATGAACCCGCCCATCGCGAGCACGACGAGCGCGAGGATCGTCAGGCCCATGCGAAAGGTGTTCATCATCGAGTCCACGCCCTCGCTGCGTTGCTCGGGCCGCTGCACATCGTATTGCCCGCCCAAAAACGCCTCGACGCGCTCTTTCACCGCGTCGAGCGCCGCGCCCTCGGCAAGCACGAGATCGATGCTGTCGAACGTGCGCCCGCGCCCGAACAGCGCCTGCGCGGCGAACACGTCCATCAGCGCGAAGTTGCCGCCGAACGTCGCGGCGGGGCCTTCGGGTTCGAGCAGGCCGCGCACCGCGAACGACTTTTTCCCCGCGCTGGTCAGCAGGTCGATGCGGTCGTCGATTTCGATCCTGTGACGCCGCGCGAAATCGCGATTGAGCAGAATGGAGTCCGTCGAGTTGAGGAATTCGAGCGGATCGGAGATCTCCACGTCGTCCTTGCCGCGCATTTTGTAGTCGCGCGCGGCGGCGTCGTTCAGCGTATCGACGGCGAGGATCAACACGCTCTCGGCGCCGTGGCGCGTCACGTACTGGATCGTCGGCAGCGCGGCGACAACGCCCTCGACGGCGGCGCCGCCGCGGTCGTCGCGCGCGGACAGGCGCTCCCATGCGTCCTCGCTCACGCCGGCCTCGCCGCCGGTGATTTGCAGGCGCGCCTTGCCGGCGACCGTGTCGATCATCGACGCGTACGAATCCGACATCGTGTCGAGGATCATGCGAACCGAGATGTACGCGGCAACGCCGAGCGCGATGCCGAGGATCGTCAGCACCGTGCGCACGGGGTGCTCGACGATGCGGCGGATGGAGGCGAGCCGGAACAGGTGCCGCATGTTACGCGGCGGTCTGGTCCTCGATCGCGACGACCTTGCCGTCCACGATACGCAGGAGGCGGTCGGCGTAAGCCCAGGACGTGGGGTCGTGCGTCACCAGGACGACGGCCTTTTGAAACTCGCGGGCGAGATTCGTGACCATCTCCATGACAAGCGTGCCGGACTTGCTGTCGAGGTTACCGGTCGGCTCGTCGGCGAGGATGAGGCCGGGGTCGAACGCGAGCGCGCGGGCGATCGCCACGCGCTGCTGCTCGCCGCCGGACATCTCGTCGGGCCGATGATTCACGCGGGGACCCAGCCCGACACGCTCCAGAATCTCCTGCGCGCGCTCGTAGGCCACGCCGCGCTTTGCGCCGTCGAGCAGAAGCGGCAGCGAGACATTTTCGAGTGCGCTCATCGTCGGCAGCAGATTGAAGAACTGGAAGATGAATCCGATCTTCGTGCGGCGCATCTTCGTGCGCTCGGCGTCCGAAAGTTTCGTGATCGAGCGGCCGTCGATGAGGATGTCACCTTTGGTCGGTTCGTCCAGCGCGCCGATGAGGTTCAGCACGGTGGACTTGCCGGAGCCCGACGGCCCTGTGATCGCCAGAAACTGCCCCGGCTCGACCGTGAAGGTGATGCCCGAAACGGCGTGGACGGGAATCTTGCCCTGGTGATAGGTCTTGTGAATGTCGCGGACTTCAAGCATCGCTACCCCACGCGGCGTCGCCGCCATGAAAATCACGAAGAATTTGGAGGCAAGGGCGAAGGAAAGCAAGCCCGCGCGCGATCTTCGAAGCGATCCCTGTCGCAACGCGTCCCGGGTTGCGTTATGATCCGCGCCATGCCGGGATTGACGATGCATCTGTTCAGCATGAAAGGCGCGTGGTCCGAGCGCCTCGCGCGCTCTTACAACAAGACGGTGGCGGCAAGCGACGCGGTGTACGAGATCATCATCGACGAATTGCTTCCGCCATTGCCGCCGGGCGCGCGTGTGCTCGATATCGGCTGCGGCCCCGGCCGGGCGACGCGCCACGTCGCGAGGCGCAGCCCGGGCGCGATCGTGACCGGCGTCGATCTATCCGAAGAAATGATCGCGGCCGCGAGAAAGCTCGGCGCGGATCAACCGAATCTCAAATTCGAAATCGCCGACGCCGAGAATCTGCCCTTCGGCGAGGCGTCGTTCGATCTCGTCATGACCTCCGCGTCGCTGAAACACTGGCCGCACCCCGAGCGAGGCGTGGCCGAAATCGCGCGCGTGCTCGCGCCCGACGGCGCGGCATTTCTGCTTGAGGTGGATCGCCAAACGACGGCGAATGCGGCGCATTGGTTCACGGGCTACTGGAATCTGCCGACGCGCCTGGCCCGTCCGTTCGCAACCGCGTATTTTCGCCGCGTCGTGTGCGCGCAAGGCACGGACGAAGGCGAATTGAAGCGCCTGTTCGCCACGGGCGTCTTTGCCGACGTGCTCGTCCGCCGCATGGGCACGCGGCCGTTCGTCTTCGCTCTCGCGCGCAAAAGCGAAAATTCGCTCCCCGAAGTGATGGAGGCGATGCGCCGCGCCAAGGCGGCGACGTTCGCCAATCCGTAAACCGTGCGTTGACGCCCCTGTCTCTTGATGCGTAAAACCGCCTGAAACGACGCTGCAACGCATCGGAATTTTCATGCCGGAAAACGAACGCCCTTGGGGCTACTACGAAGTTCTTCTCGAAGAGTCGACCTACAAGCTCAAACGCATCACCGTATGCGCGGGCAAGCGCTTGTCGCTGCAATATCACAACCGCCGGCGCGAGCACTGGTTCATTGTGGCGGGGCAGGGCGTGGCGCGCCGGGGCGATGAGGATATCCCCGTTTCGCCGGGCGTCGCGCTCGACATCCCGCAGGGCGCGGTACATCGCATCGAGAATACCGGCGGCACGGACCTCGTGTTCATCGAGGTACAGCAGGGCGACTATTTCGGCGAGGACGACATCGTCAGGATCGAGGACGATTTTGGGCGGACTTGAGGATTGAGGATCGAGGATTGAGGATCGAGTCCGGCGCGAGTCGCGCGTCCGTGTCGAGTGACAGGCGGGGCCGACCGCGCACTTCGTCACCCCGCTGTCGCGGTGTGACTTCGTTTGCGGCACTGACATCGCAAGCCGGGCTTCAGCAGCCGCAACATCCTTCATCGTCATCATCGTCGCCCGCGTCGGCGACATCCGCGTCATCGTTACCGGACGCGTCGTCGTCACCGGTGGCGTCGTCGTCGTCGTCGTCATTCGGCGGCGGGTCGCCGCAGAACGGATCGTAAGGATCGACGGGCGCGTACGTTTCGAGAATCGATGACGTGTAATTGCCGGTGTTGCGTTCGTCGTGGTGGAACCCGCGCGTCTCGAGGGTGCGGCCCGCGGGCGAGCACGTGCGCCAGATGAAGATCGATCCGTCGCGCGATCCGGCCACGACTTCGTAATACCCGTTGCCGGTCAGGTCCGCGACGATCGGCGTCGTCGATACCCACTGGCCGGTGAACTTCGGAAACCCCTCCGCTTCCTCGCCGAACTGGTTGTACGCGTGGAGGATGTATCCGCCGGTGCCGATGAGGATTTCGGGCGATACGTCCGCATCCAGGTGCGCGACCGTCGGGCCGTTGGCAACCATCAGGTCTTCGGCAAGCAGCGGGAAGTAGGGAAGCTGGCGGCCTGTGCGTCCGTCCAGTCCATACAGGTACGACTCCCACAAAATGCGGTGGCCGTAATCCGAAAGAAGCTTCATGTAGTTGACGGAAAGTCCCGCGCTCAACAGGTCCGGCACGTTGTCCGCGTTCACGTCCGCCCAGGTCAGAAAACTCATGCCCGACAGGCCGGCGAACTGCGTCGCGGCGCTTTGCTTTCCGAACAGCGCGACAAGCCCGCTCCACGTTGGCGAGCCGTCGCCGTCGATGCCGACCGGCATGCTGATCCCCGCGAGGAACGCCGCCTCCACGCGGCCGTCGCCGTCGAAATCCGCGAGCGACGGCGAGGCGGCGATGCCGTATCCCAAAAACGGCAGGATTTCCTGCGTCACGCCGGCGATACGCACGGGCCAGCCCGGCAGAAAAGGCCCGCCGTCGTGCAGCGCGCCGTCTCCGTGGATGGCGTACGCGAGGCCGTTGCGCTCATCGATCTGCGTCGTGCCTGCCACGATGTCGAGGATGCCGTCGCCGTTCAGGTCGCCGACGGCGGGCGACGCGATGAATCGCGCGGGCAGGGCGAGTCCCTCCGGGTCCCAGCACGCGACCGGAAACCCCGCCAGGATTTCGCCGCCGGCGTCCCACGCATAAACGAAGCCGTCCATCGCCGCGGCGACGATTTCGAGCCGCCCGTCGCCGGTCAGGTCCGCGATGACCGGCGCGGCGTAGATACCGATCTCGACGCGAGACGCGGCGTCCGCGGCGTGCGCGTTCGCCGGATCGACGGCGACGGGGAATCCGAAACGGAGGTTGCCGTCCGCGTCCCACGCGTAAACGAAGCCTTCCATCGTCGTGACAACAACGTCGCGCCCGCCGTCGCCGTCAAGGTCGCCGACCGCCGGTGTGCCCCAGATGCCCTGTCGGAACGGCTCGATCAAACCGTCGCTGTAAGCGCGCGCGGCGAGGTGATTGGCCGGCGATGCCCCGTCAAACGCCGGGTAGGCGTCGACAAACACCGGCCAGCCGGGTTCGGAGGCGCCGGTCGCATCGATGACGTCCACGCGCCCATTCATCTGCGCAATGACGAGTTCCGGCACGCCGTCGCCGTCCATGTCGACGGGCTGCGGAGAACCTTCGAGCGAGCTTTCGAGCAGCAGCGGCGACGTGGGCATCAGGGCCGCGTCACGCCGGATGTAGAACGTGCGGCGATCGACCGCGCGATTGCCGAGGCTGTCGGTCACCGTGAGGCGCAGCGTCGCGTTGTATTGAAACGGAGACTCGACGGGATCGTCCGCGCGATTCGAAAGCGCCGAGGGATCGAGCGGGCACGTCACTTCGGCGTCCGTCGTCACGCCGTCGTTCGCGCATAGCTCGATGAACTCGTGTTCCCACGGCTCCACGCCGGGCGCGGCCTCGAGCGTGTACGCAAACGACGGCGCGCGCCGCGCGGCGGCCGTGAATGTGACCGCGATCTCGTCGACGCGCGCGGGATCGATAAACGCGAACCAGTCGGGCGAGACGATCTCGGCGACCGGCGGGATCGTGCCCGGCGCGATGCGGTCGATGGCGCGGCGCGCGTTGATGCGCCCGTAACCGAAATGGTGATCCCATCCGGGCCGGCTTTCGAATTGTTCCGGGTCGCCCCAGGAATCGGGGATGTCCACGTCGTCCACGGTGCCGATCAGAAGCTGCCACACCTCGCCCGCGGACAGCGGCGGATCGAGCGCGACCTCGATGCCGCGCGAATAGACGAGGCCCGCGACGCCGGCGACGATGCCCGTCGGCACGGACGCGCAATCGTAGGACGCGCCGACAAGCGCACGCGGACCGAAGCCCGAGCAGTTCGAAAGCCGCAAATACGACGCCGCGTTTTCGAAATTGCGGGTGTCGTGCACGAACGATTGCACGGTGAACGCGCGCGGCAGCGCGCCCGGATAGACGTGATGGAAGCTCGCCGCGTCGCCGAGGATGGTGACGTAGAGGATGTCGTGATCCCACGCGTAGTCGATCGCCTGACGCGTCGCGGGCGTGAAATTGATCGTGGAGTTCGCGTGCAGGATAACCCGCGCGCCGTTATCGACGGCGTAAAAAGCCGCCTCGTTGAAGTGATTCACGTAACCGACGAAACCGTCCGACACGCGAAGCGGCATCAGCATGCACTCCGGACACGTGCCCGCGTAGCCGTACCCGTCGTTGGTGCGGCCCGCGGTGCGCGCCGCGACGCCGGTGCCGTGTTTGGCGTCCGTGTCGTCAAACGGATTGTTGTCGTCCCACAGAAAGTCCCAGCCGGCGATGTCGTCGATGTAGCCGTTGTCGTCGCCATCGATGCCGTCCTCGAAAATGCGCGTCAGATCGTTTGCGTCGATGACGCCGTTGCCGTTCGCGTCGAAGACGCGCGAATCCATGTCGTAGTCACGCACGTTCACGCGGTCGTCGCCGTTGGCGTCGTGTACGCTCGCGCCCTCGGGCAGCGGCAGCTCGCCGGTGTTCAGCGGAATCTTTTCCACGAGATCGAGGTCGTCCCAATGGACGCCCGTGTCGCAGGCCGCGATGACGACGGACGGCTGCCCGACCGTCACCTGCCAGGCGCGATCGACGTGAATGCCGCTGCCAAGGGCGATTTCCGCGGGGCGGATGGTGTTCATCGCCGATTCGGGGATATAGCTCCAGTGGCTCCACTGCGCGGCGTAGAGGGGATCGTCCGGCAGCGCATCGCGGGGGTCGTCGCCCGGGCCGTTCGGCCAGTTGGGGTTGCCCGCTCCGGCGGGCGCGGCATGGAGAGCCGCCGCGACAGCCAGCGCGGCCATCAGTCGCGCCGCGCGAGTGAGGGACGGCGTGCGTTCGCGATGCTGCGTCATCTCCATCTCCCTGTATTCTTCGAGAAACGCACGACGTTGCGGCCCCTCGAAATCGGTACGCCCCAAAATGGTGATCAGGGATTTGAAGAAGCGAAGTTTATACGTTCCGCGCGGCTTGCGGTAGCCGACGGAATTTGCGATCCAGGATTCGGCCCGGCGACGGCCCGATCGCGCTGGAAAACGACGGAGTGCAGCGCCTCCGTTATTTCCGCGCACGAAAAGAAAGGCCCGAAAACGCCAATGTTTTCGGGCCTCATATCGAAGTAGCGGGGGCAGGATTTGAACCTGCGACCTTCGGGTTATGAGCCCGACGAGCTACCGGACTGCTCCACCCCGCGACACGTTCCCCGTCAAGGGGAGGGGGAAATTAGGACATGGTCCGGCCTATGTCAAGAAGCGGGCCGATGGTTTTCGCGGCAGCGGCGCGCGAAGATCGGGATGTGTTTCGCCGTGCGCCAAACGCGCGGCGCGGCGTTCAGACCGTCGTATCGTCGTCCTTGTCGTCCATTTCCTCGGACTTCGCCGCGATCTCTTTTTCGTCCTTTTGCGCCTTGCGGAATTCCTTGATGCCCTTGCCGAGGCCCTGGCCGATCTCCGGCAGTTTCCCGACGCCGAAAATGATCAGGATGATGACGAGAATGATGATGAGTTCGGTTGTCCCAAGGCCCATGGCAAACGTCCCCTTACCGCGGCGCAAAAACGCGCGTCGCAACATCTCGAATTGACGTTAGCATCGGAACGGGAAATAGAAAATAGGAAACAGGAAAGAGGAAAGAGGGGTCGGGCGCCCGCGAATCGCCGCGTGATTGTCGATTTTCAGCTTCCTGTTTTCTTAAAAATAGGGCGACAAAATTCCCCAGCCGAGATATTCGTCGAGCGTCGCGAACAAAAGGATGGCCGCGTAAAGAACGAGGCCCGCAAGGGCGATATCGGCGTAGCGCGAGCGCGAGGCGGATTCGGGGGCCGGGGTGGTGTTTTCGTCATTCATGGCGCGATAACTACCATGCGTCCGGCGGGTGGGGCAATGTCAGCGGGTGACGGCCCGCTGTCGATTTTTGTTGAGCGAGCGGAATTCCGTGGTTAGATTAAACGCGGCTCGTTCCGATTTTTCGTTCGACACCCGGGAAGGAGAAGCGTATGGCTCTTTTTTTGGCGCGCGTCGTTGCCAACATCGCGGGGCTCGTCGTCATCGATTGGCTCTTTGCCAGCATCGTCTTCACGAGTGCGGGATCGTTTGTTCTGGCCGCGATCCTGCTCGGCCTCGTCAATGCGTTCATCCGGCCGATCCTGCAGGTGCTCGCGCTGCCGCTGACAATCGTCACGTTCGGCCTGTTCGCGCTTGTCATCAACGCGGCGTGCCTCGGACTGGTGGCGTGGATGATGGACGGCTTTGACGTCGGCCCGTTCGTGCCGACGTTCTTCGCGGCGATCGTCCTGTCGCTGGTGAGCGCTTTCGCGAGCCGCCTACTCGCGGCGCAGGTGGAAGACTAGCGCGCGAGGCCGCTTATGATTCCGAAGATTCGGCGCGCGCCTTGTTGTTCGGGTTCGGGTGTGTGGCGCGGGGCGTGCCTTGGCGCAGGCGCCGGGCGGGTTTGCGGCGGAGCATGGCCGAAACGTTCTTTCGGGCGCGAGGACGGCCGCGACGAAGGGGTGCCATGGGTTGCCTCCCGGTGACGGATCGGAGACGGAATCGTGAACGGATGCTTCGAACTTAGCATCAACGCGCGCGGGGGCGCAATGCCGGCCGCGGACGCAAGGCGCTTGACCGCGTCGCGATCTCTTTGCTACACAACCGCAACGCAACCAGGGGGTCCCACGATGAGTGATGTCACGCCTGCCCAGATCTTCGAGGACATGTCCGCCAAGCTCACCGCGAATCCGGAGTCGGTGAAGGGCGTGGACGCGATCTATCAGTTCAAGGTCGTCGGCGACGACGGCGGCGAGTGGTTTGCCGACTTGAAGGGGGAGACTCCGAACGTCGCGGCCGGGACGCGCGACGACGCGACCTGCACCATCACCGTGGCGAGCAAGGACTTCGTCGACATCAAGACGGGCAAGCTCTCCGGGCAGATGGCGTTCATGACCGGCAAGCTGAAGATCGCCGGCAACATGGCCCAGGCGATGAAGCTGCAAAAGCTGCTCGCCTGAACCCCGAACGATTTTGGCCACGAAGGAGTCCGCGCGAGCGGGCTCTTTTCATTTGGCGTGCGTCTTTTTTGCCTTGGCCGGCGTAGCCTTCGGCGCGAATCGCTCGCGCGCGAGGGCGATCAGCTCCTCCCGCGTCGTCGCCTCTCCGTCCAGGTACACCTCGCGCAGCGCCGCGAGGGCGTCGCCGAGGGCGCGGCCGCGCGCCACGCCGAGCGCCATCAGATCCTCGCCGCGCACCGGCGGCGCGGCGCTTCGAATCGTCGTCCAGTATTCGCGAACGCGCTCGACGACACGCGGCGAATCGTGCCGCGCGACAAGGGCGAACAGCGCCTCCGGCTCCCATCCGCCGAGCTCCCGCGCCAATTCGCTGCGCGTCTTTCGTGCGCGGTGCGCAAGCGACCGGGAAAGATCCTCGACGGCGCGCGCCCGTTCGGCGAGGCGCTGCGCGGGACGGCCCTGCATCTCGACCCTGGCCAGGAACGCCTCGTCGTCGCCCGGGCCGAGCGTGGCCGCAAGGGCGATGAGCCAGGTCTTGACCGCGTCAGGTATCACGCCGGGAAGAATCGCCTCGGGGTTCTCAAGTTCAAGGCGGACGCGGAAGAGATAGCTCTTCGCGCGCGCCGTCGCGAGAAGGCGCGGATGATAAGCGGATAGCGCGGAAATCTCTTTCATGCGCACGAGGGCGCGCACCGGGCGCTCGTCGCGCAGAATCAGCTCCAGCTCGTCGCGCAGCCGGCGCGGCGAAAGGCCCATCAGATAACCCGCGCGCACCGCCTCGCGCGCGAAGCGTTCGGTGTCCGCGTCCATGCGAAAATCGAAGCGCGTCTCGAAACGCACGGCCCGCATGATGCGCGTGGGGTCTTCGACGAAAGAAAGCGGA
>JAIOHV010000138.1 GCA_019912885.1 bacterium | reverse complement strand
ACGACGACGACCACCACAACGACCACCACCACAACATCTCAGCCGACCACCACGACGACAGTTGTGACGACGACCTCGACGACCACGACCACGACGCCCGGCGGCGGGATCACTCCCGGCTTCGTCGAAATCCCCTCCGGCGCCTTCATCATGGGCAGCCCGGCCGACGAACCGGGGCGGAGTTCGGACGAAACCCAGCACCAGGTGACGCTGACCAACGATTTTGAGATGAGCATCGACGAAACGACGCAAGCCGAGTTCGAATCGGTAATGGGCTGGAACCCCAGCTATTTTGGTCCCAACGGTAATGGCGCGGACTGCGGCGACGACTGCCCGGTCGAGACCGTCAGTTGGTACGACGCCGCGGCGTACGCGAACCAGCTTTCCATCTCGGAGGGATTCTCTCCTTGCTACCTCTTCCTCCAGGTGTCCTGCGAGGACGGCACATATGCGGGTCCGCAATACATGTCCTGCATGAATACCACGCGGCGGGGGATCAACTCGGCGAACGTCGGCCCCTACGGAGTATCTTCGGTTTACGATTGCGAGGGCTTTCGCCTGCCAACCGAATCGGAATGGGAATATGCTGCTCGCGCCGGAACGACGACGGCTTTTTATTACGGTCCGATTACACAGTCCGGCTGCACGCCGATTGACCCTGTTCTAAACTGGATTGGGTGGTATTGCGGCAACGACAACGGCACGACGGAGGTGGTCGGCCAGAAGTTGCCGAACAATTGGGGCTTGTACGACATGAGCGGCAATGTAAGGGAGTGGGCGTGGGATTGGCATGGCATCTATCCCGGTACGGTAACGGATCCCGAGGGGCCCGCGGGTGGCTCGTACCGGGCGCGACGCGGCGGTTGCTGGGATCACATAGCGCTTTACAGCCGTTCAGCGCACCGCTTCGATAACTACCCCAGCGTCCGCGTCGACGACGTGGGCTTCCGCCTTGTCAGGACGTTGCCCTGAGCGTTTGGATGCTTGAACAGTTGGCCGCGCGGAGTTGCGGTTCGGCTCGCGTCGCGACGCCTGGGGACGCCGAACCCCGGTTCGGCCCCGGAAACGCCGAACCCCTCCCGAGCGCGAACGCATGATCAGCCTGGCGTGACGTCGGCCGTTGCATGGCTGCGGACGAATACAATCAAGCCAAACAGGTTTATGAGGAGGCCTTGATGAAAAAGTTTCGCTTGTCGATGGTATTGGCGGTGCTTTTCCTGGGTTTTGGATTTCAGGTCTCCTGCTCGTGCGGCGACGATGACGACGACGATGATGATGCCACCGGCGGCACGTGGACGGATTCTTCGTCCGGTCTAACCTGGCAGGACCCGCCGTTGGGCAAATCGTTGAACTGGGAGGAAGCCATCGAGTATTGCGAGAACCTGGACCTTGACGGCCATGACGACTGGCGTTTGCCGACCATCAGCGAACTGCGTTCCCTGGTTCGCGGCTGCGACGCGACCGAACCGGGAGTCGGTTTCTGTGCCGTAACCGATGCCTGCACGGATTCAGACTGTTCGAGCAATGCCTGCAGGGGTTGCGAATATCTGGAAGGCCCGGGATCGGACGGGGCTTACTGGCCAAATGGAATGTCTGGCGATATCGATTGGTATTGGTCGTCTTCGCAGGTCGCGGACGAAGACGGCTACATGTGGTTCGTCTATTTCGACGACGCCGGCGTCGACAGCGGCGGCCGCGGCGACGGCCTCCACGTGCGCTGTGTTCGTTAGTCAGCCGACCGTGAGGCTCATGACTCGGTGATTTGGTTAATTGGTCATCCCGGCGCGTCCGGCGATTAACCGCCCGGATTGTTCGGACGCGAAACGTCGCTCGCGAGTCGAACCGCCTCCAAAGACCACACCGGCGCGCGACACCGCGGGGCGACACCCCGGGACCGCAGGTGTCCTCACCTGCTTATTAACACGCGCACCGAAGGTGTGCTTCGGACTATATCTTCGCCACATCGACACGAGCCGGCGGCTCGCGAAGTTGGGGTTCGGCGTTCCCGATCCGTTGGCATTCGTTTCCAAATTGACTACGTTCTCCGCCTTATTTCGGGTCGCCATGCCAATCGAAACGGTCGCCTACATCCACACGCAGCCCTTCGGAACGCGCGAGGCCGGTTCGGCGTTTGTCGCCAATACCGCGCGCGGCATCGCCGAGGCGGGGGCGAAGTGCGTTCTGATCGTACCCAAGGGGGATGACGTCGATCTGCACGTGCTGGCGTGGTTGGGGCTGGCCGGGCACCCGGGACTGTCGATGCGCCATCCCCTCGCGACGCGACTTGAGATCGGCCCGTTTCGCCCGAGTTGGGGCGCGCCGTGGAGAAAGCGCGCGTCGAAAATAGCCGAGCGCTCCCACGCCGGCGCGGTGATCTGCCGCGATCTCAAGGTCGCCGCGCGCCTCGTGCGCGATCGCTATCCGGGCCTTGTCGTGTACGAGATGCACAACGTCTACGGCTTTTCCGAGGACGCGCGCGATCAGGCGTTTTTCCCCGCGGCGAAGATTGCGCGTCATCGCAGGCGCGTTCCGCTTGAGAAATACGTCGTCGAGCGCGCCGACGGCGTCATCACCCTGACGCAGGGACTCGCGGATCTCCTGCAAAAAACGCGGCCCGTCTCCGGGCGCGTGCTCGCCGCGGGCACCGCCGCGCGCGCGCTCGCCGATCCGGAGGGATCGCACAGCCGGCGCGACATCGCCTACGTCGGCGCGCTCGATGCGCACAAGGGCGTCATCTCCATCATCCGCGCGCTCGCGCGCATGCCGGGCGACACGCGCCTGAAGATCTTTGGCCAGGGCGAACGCGTCGCGCCGCTCGCCGAGGCGGCGCGAAACCTCGGCGTCGGATCGCGCGTCATCTTCGAGGGGTTTGTGCCGCCCGGCGAACTGCCCGAGCGCCTGGCGAGTTGCCGCGTGGGCGCCGTGCCGTTCGTGGACGTCTTTTTCAACCGCTACGTCTCAAGCCCGATGAAGGTGTTTGACTACCTCGCCGCGGGCGTCATCCCCGTCGTGCCCGACCTGCCGGTGTTTCGCGAGATCTTCGCCGACGAGTCCGCCGCCATATTTTTTCCCGCGGGCGACGAGGACGCGCTCGTGGCCGGGCTCATCGCCTCTTTCGATGACGACGCGATGTTCCGCCGCAAACATCTGGCGGCGCTTCATCAGGCGACGACCTACACGTGGAAGACGCGCGGCGAACGCATTCTCGCGTTCCTTGCCGATCTTCCCTTTCGCGAGTCGCGCCGGCCCCGCAAATGGTGACGGATCGCGACCGGCTCGGCGCGTCGCCGGAAGACGGCGGCACGCATTTCGCGCTGCGCTCCGAAAATGCGCAACGCGTGGAGCTGTGCCTGTTCAATCGCGCCGACAGCGCCGAACCCCGCCGCCGCCTTCCGCTTTCTCGCGGCGACGATCATATCTGGCGCGCGTTCGTGCCGGAGGTCGGCCCGGGCGCGTTGTATGGCTACCGCGTCGGCGGGCCGTACGATGTCGATAAGGGCCTTCGTTTCAATCCACACAAGCTGCTCGCCGATCCATGCGCGGATGCGTTCATCGGCAAGCACGACTGGGAAGGCGAAATGCACTTCGACTACCGCCGCCCGCTCGACGGCGAGAAGTTTGTGCCGGATATGCGCCCCAACGATGCGCGCGCGCCCAAGTGCGTTGTTGTCGATCACGCCTTCGACTGGCAAGGCGTCGCGCCGCCGGATCATCCGGCCGAGAGGCTGGTCATCTACGAAACGCACCTCAAGGGCTTCACGGCGCATCCGTCGTCCGGCGTGGCGACGCCCGGAACCTACGTTGGCTTCATCGAAAAGATCGGGCATCTGCGCGATCTGGGCGTGACCGCCGTCGAGCTTTTGCCGATCCACGAGACGGGACACGAGCACCATCTGGCGTTGAAGGGCCTCACGAATTACTGGGGCTACGCGACGCTAGGCTACTTCGCGCCGGATCAGCGATTCGCGGCGGATGCGTCGCCCGGCGCCGCGGTGCGCGAGTTCAAGACTCTCGTGCGCGAGCTGCATCGCGCGGGCATCGAGGTGATTCTCGATGTCGTTTACAACCACACGTGCGAGGGCAACCGTCTCGGCCCGACGTTCGCGTTTCGCGGCATCGACAATTCCGTTTACTACGCGCTCGATCCGAAATCCCTGCGCACGTACCGCGACGTCACCGGCTGCGGGAATATGCTCAACGTCGCGCATCCGGCGGTGCGCCGCATGATCGTCGATTCGCTGCGGCATTTCGCGACGGCGTTCCGCATCGACGGATTTCGCTTCGACCTCGCCGTGACGCTGGCCCGCAACCCCGACGAGTTCGATCCGGCCGCGCCGCTTTTGACTGAGATCGCAAACGACCCCGTGCTGCGCGGGAAAAAGCTCATCGTGGAGCCCTGGGATCTGGGGCCGAACGGGTTTCGTCTCGGAGGATTTCCGCCGCCGTACGCCGAATGGAATTCACGATACAAAATCGTGGCGCGACGCATCGTTCGCGGCGAACGCGGCCTTGTCGGCGAGTTGGCGTATCGCATCGGCGGCAGCGAGGACCTTTTCGGCGAGTCGCGCACGCCGCGCCACGCGGTCAACTATGTCACCGCGCACGACGGCTTCACGCTCGCCGATCTCACGTCGTATGAGCAAAAGCGCAACGAGGCGAATCTCGAGGACAACCGCGACGGCGAAAACCAGAATCACGCTTCCGGATGGGGCGCCGAAGGGCCGACGGACGACGCCTCGATTCGCGCCGCGCGAGGGCGCGCGCGCAAGAATCTGCTCGCGCTGCTTTTCGTGTCGCAGGGGATTCCCATGGTGCTCGGCGGGGACGAAATCGGGCGCACGCAACGCGGCAACAACAACGCCTACTGTCAGGATAACGAGATTTCGTGGTTCGACTGGAACGGACCCTCGCCGGACGAAACCGGCCGTTTTTTGCGTCGCCTGATCGACTACCGGCTGCGTCACGCCGCTTTTTGCCGGCCGTCGTTTTTCGACGGCGAGGGCGCCCTGAAAACGCATTTCGACATCCGATGGATCGGGGCGAACGGCCGGTCACCGGACTGGCGAGACGGCAACGCGAGATTTCTCGGCTTCCTGCTCGACGGCCGCGCCGCGACCGGCCCGAATCGGCCCGACGATGACGATCACCTCGTGCTCGTCAACATGGGCGACGCGCGCGTGGACCTGACGCTGCCCGAAACGCCGAACGACGGTGTCTGGCGGCTTGTCTTCGACACATCGCGCATCGCGCCCGGAGATTTCCCCGGCGACGACGAACCGCTCGAGATTCACCGCGCGGCAAGTGTGCTTTCGATCCCTCCGAAATCCGTGATCGCGCTCCGAAGCCTCATGCGCCGTCCGGAATCGACCACAGGCGCGAGCGGATAGGCGGCGAAAATGCACGCAGGCGCTCGGCGGTTCGGCCGTCGCCCGGAACATATTGCGGCAGCGCGTAGGTGGCGAAGTGCTCGTTCGCGTATAGCGTGCGTACCACCGGCGTATCCTCGAGCTCCAGGAAGACGTTGCGTTCTGCGAGCATCGCCAGCCCGCGCGACCGCGCGAATTCGGCCAGCATTGCCTGTTCGCCTTCCGGGTCTTTCCACGACACGACAACGCACGTCACCCGCGCCGATTGCAGCCCGGAAAGCACGTCGTTGCTGAACGCCGCCGCGAGATTCGCCTCCGGCAGATCGGTGACCCACGCGTAGTTGTTCTCCCCACCCAAAAGCAAAAGCGCGACATCGCCGCCGCCGGCCGTGCCGCTGTCCGTCTGGCACGCCTGAACCGCGGCAAGGCGCCCCTGAAAATACGCGACTTGCCGATCGAGCGTCGCGTGCGCGTGCGTGCCGGCGAAAACGAGCGCGCCGACGCCGGCCGCGGCCAGCATCACCGGCTGGATCGGTGTGACGAATCCCTCGCGCTCGCGCTTGCGGCCAAAACGCGCGGCGGCGTACGCCAGCGAGGCGCACGCGACGATCGCCAGCAAGACAGCCGGCGGTTTCACCAAATGCACGAACCCGGCGACAAGCGGGCGTCCCGAGCGCGTCTCGACGACGATCATGAACGCGGAGATCGTCACCTGCACGAAAAACGCGATGAACGCCGAGGGGCGGCGCGTCACCGCATGGGCAAGCCCGATACCCGCGAACACAGCAACGGGCGCCATCGACGGCATGAGCACGCGCGGGAAATGATTGACGGGATTGGCGAGGTACAAAACGACGTTCGCGGCGATCAGAAGGGCAAGGTAGGTTCCGATCGGCCATTCGCGTTTATCGCGCGGCCGGGCGAGAAACGCGCCGACGCCGGGCGCAAGAAGAAATGGCGAGATCGAAAAGATATTGGTCAGCCCTTCCCATCGCGCGGACCACACCATTTTTGCGATATCGAAGCGCCAGTCCGAGACAAAATCGTTGAAGATCGACCAGCCGAACGTCGGCAGCCGCCACGCGATGAGCGCGCCGGCCACCACGCCGAAAGAAAGCCCGGCGACCAGGGTCGGAAGACGAAGCCGCTTCGCGCCCAGGCTTCCCCCCACGGAACGGACGCCAAACCACGCCAGCGGAAACGCGCCAAAAGCCGCGAACGTGTGGCAACCGAACGCAAGCCCCAAGAGGAGCCCCGAAACGATCGACACCGCCACGCGCCGGTCCGCATCGCGCACCGCGCGGTCCCACGCCCAGATTCCCGCGAGGATGAAAAACGACAGCAACGCGTATGGCTTGGCGATCGAACCGAAGATCGCCGCAAGAGACGTTGTCGACGCGAGCATCGCGGCCAAGGCGCCGGCGAGCTTGCCCGCGCGCTGCGTGGCGATATCCGCGGCGAGCAAAACAAGTGCCGCGCCGGCAAACAGATCGGGAATCCGCGCGACAAAAAGCGACGTCCCGGCGATCTGCCACAGACGCGCGTACAACTCCACGACGACGGTGTGCGCCATGGACATCGGTTGCCCGTCAAGGTAATCACGCGCCGCGGTGAACAACGCGATCGAATCGCTTTCGAACATCGGCAGCGTCAACGCGATCGCAAGGCGCATCAAAAGGCCGATAGCGGCGACGATCCACGCAATCGCGCAGAGCGCCCCGCCGGGCCCGGTGTCTTCGACAGGCATTTTTGTGGTCACGGCGCGCCATGTTGGGGTGCGTTTCGCGGCGTTTCAAGCCCCCTGCGGGCCCGGAAGTGCGCGATACCTTAAAGGAATTGGGAATTCGGAATTGGGAAGGCCTGTCAAACGCGAATTGCAAATCTGGAATTCCGCATTCCCGATTCCCCACGGGAGCGTTTTTTCTGGCGGTTTGGCACGCGAAGTGCTAGGGTGAAATCGATTGAACGGCAAACGGCGAGTCTGGATCCTGGTGACGCTCGGCGCGGTTCTCGCCGTGCTGGCGATCCGCCTTGGCCGCGAGATTCGCGGTCCGAAAAACGTCGTGGATCTGGAGAAGGCCAGCGAGGAAGGGGCCTACGCCAGCGCCGAGGAATTTACGTACACGCGAACGGAGGGCGATCGCGTCGTGTGGGAGCTGAAAGCCCGGTCGGGCGAATACAGACAGACGGGTGAACTCGTCACCGTTCACGATGTCGAGGCTGTTTTCCACACCGGCAAGGACGGCAACGTCCGCGTCACTGGCCCCGCCGCGGTCATGCATACCGATACGCAGAACGTCGAAATCAACGGCGGCGTGCGCGCCGTCTCGACGCTCGGATACACGCTCCGAACCGACCGCGTCACCTACGGCCATGCCGACGACGAGATCCGCGCGCCCGAACGCGTTTTCGTGAAGGGTCCGGGCCTTTCCGCCGGCGGCGGCAGCCTCACCATGCACCTCGGCGACGAGATCGTGGAGGTCGAGGGCGGCGTCACGGCGGTCATCTGGGACATGGAAAAGCTGAAGGCCGCATCCGGCGCGGCCGAGAAGGACGCGGCGTCATGAGGCGCGGTGTGGTCGCGTTGTTGTTGGTGATCGTACCGTCCCTTGCGATCGCGCTTGCGCCCCGCCTCGCGTGGGCGCAAAACGTCGAAAACTTCGGATTTGACGCCTCGAAACCGATCAACCTCGCGTCGGACCGCCTGGAGGTCGATAACAAGACGCAGACGGCGAGATTCATCGGCAACGTGGTCGCCGTCCAGGGCGACGTCATGATGAACGCGGACATGGTCACGATCGTTTACGACCGGAGCAAACCCGCCGCCGCGTCCGCGCCTTCCGAAGGCGCCGCGGGCGGCCTGTCGGCGCTGACGGGCGGCGACGTCACCGTCGCGTCGATCACCGCCGCCGGGCGCGTCGTGCTGGTGCAGAACGAACGGCGTTTTACCGGCGACCAGATCGTCTTTGACCAGAAAACGCAGACCGTCGTCATGACGGGAAGCCCGAATTTCGTCTCCGGCGAGGACGCGCTGGAGGGCAGCCGGATCGTGATTCACCTGGATACCGAGCGCGTGGAGGTGATCGGCTCGCCGAATCGCCGCGTGCGCATCACGGTGATTCCCCGCGACGTCAAAAACGAGCTTCCCGACCGCGCGCGGCCGCGCGCCGAGCAACTGCGGACGCAGCCGCCGCCGACGGACCCGCCGGCCGATTCCGGGAGCGCGGATGACCAGTGAACTCGTCACGACCGGACTCGAGAAGTCCTTCGGGACGCGCAAGGTCGTGGACGGCGTTTCGATCAAGGTCAGGACGGGCGAGGTCGTCGGGTTGCTCGGCCCGAACGGCGCGGGCAAGACGACGAATTTCTACATGATCGTCGGCCTCTACCAGCCGGACGCCGGGTCCGTCATGCTCGACGGCGACGACCTCACGCGCCTGCCGATGTATCGCCGGGCGCGAAAGGGGCTTTCGTACCTCGCGCAGGAACCGAGCGTGTTCCGCAAACTCTCGGTCGAGGACAACATCCTCGCGATCCTGCAAACGCTCGGGCTTTCGCGCCGCGAGGAATCCGCGCGCCTGGACGAACTTCTCGAGGATCTGTCCATCACGCACATCCGCACGTCGATGGGATACGCCCTGTCGGGCGGCGAGCGGCGCCGCGTGGAAATCACCCGCGCGCTCGTCACCAGGCCCCGGTTCATCCTGCTTGACGAGCCGTTCGCGGGCATCGACCCCATCGCGGTGGCCGAAATCCAGTCGATCATCGCGCAACTTCGTGAGCGCGATATCGGAGTTCTGATTACCGATCACAATGTCCGCGAAACGCTTGGCATTTGCGATCGCGCTTATATTATTCATGAAGGACGAACCCTCGAGGAGGGCGACCCGGCGACGATCGCGGCATCGAAAAAAGCCCGGGAAATCTACCTCGGCGAGAAGTTCCGGCTTTAGGCGGGAACGAAACGGCTCATGACGCAAGACCTCCGACTGACGCAAAAGCTGACGCAATCGCTCGTCATCACGCCGCAGCTTCAGCTCGCCATCAAGATGCTCCAGCTCACGCGCCTGGAGCTTACGGAAACCGTGCAGCAGGAGATGCTCGAAAACCCATTCCTCGAGGAAATCGACGAGGCCGAGGAGGCGCGAGCGGTCAACGATTCGCTGCCCGACAGCATCGCGGAAAACGAGGCGCCCGCCGAGGAAATCCCCACGACCTCCACGGTCAAGGAGATCGACTGGCGCAAGTACATCGAGCAGCAGGCGACCTACGACTACCAGGGCGGGTCTTACGAGGACGAGGAGCGCGAGGAGATCGAATCCCCCCTCTCGCGCGGCGAGACGCTCGCCGACCACCTGCTCTGGCAGCTCCAGATGAGCGATCTGGAGGAGCCGTTGCGCTCGATCGCCGGGCAGATCGTGAACGAGCTTTCCGACGACGGCTATCTTCGCCGGCCCCTCGAAGAGATCGCCGCCGCCCAGGCCGCGTCCGAGGACGATGTCGAGGAGGCGCTGCTGGCGATTCAGGAATTCGATCCGCCGGGCGTCGGCGCGCGCGATCTGCGCGAGTGCCTTCTCATCCAGCTTCGCCTCGCCGGAAACGAGAACCTCGCGCTTCGCCGCGTCGTGGAAAATCACCTGCCCGACCTGGAAAAGCGCAACTACAAGGCCATCGTCGGCGCGCTCAGGATCTCCATGGACGAGCTTGGCGACATGATCCAGCAGATCGGCCGCCTGGAGCCGCGCCCCGGCCGGCCGTTCGGCGGCCATCCGGCGCAGATCATCACGCCCGACGTTTACGTACTGAAGATCGCCGACGAATACGTCATCGTGCTCAATGATGACGGCATGCCCCGGCTGCGGATTTCCTCCTACTACAAGAACCTGCTGACCAACGGCGACGGCCGGGCTCGCGGCAAGGATCGGGAGTACGTGCAGGAACGCCTTCGGTCCGCCGCGTGGATGATCCGCTCGATCCACCAGCGCCAGCGCACGCTCTACAAGGTCGCGCAGAGCATCGTGAAGTTTCAGCGCGAATTTTTCGATAAGGGAGTCAAGCACCTCGCGCCGCTCATCCTGCGCGACGTCGCCGAGGATATCGGCATGCACGAGTCGACGATTTCGCGCGCCACGACCAACAAATACATGCACACCCCCCACGGCATGCACGAGCTGAAGTACTTCTTCAACTCCGGCATCGACGCCACCGGCGGCGACCAGGTCGCCTCCGAGGCCGTCAAATCGCACATCGAAACCCTCATCCAGGAGGAAGACGACAAGAAACCGTTTTCGGATCAGGAAATCGTGGAGTTGCTCAGGCGGCGGCATGGCATTTCGATCGCGCGACGAACGGTGACGAAGTACCGCGAGATGATGCACATTCCGTCGTCCACGAAGCGACGCAACGCCTTTTAGACCGCCAAGGAGGTCAGAACATGCGAATCTCCGTCACGTTCCGGCACATGGAGGCGAACGACGCGCTCAAGGAGTACGTCACGCAAAAAATGGGCAAGCTCAAGAAATACCTGAACGAACCCATCGACGTGAACGTCGTCTTGAGCCAGGAGAAGTTCCGCAACAACGTCGAGGTGACGCTGTCCGCGGAACGGAACGTGATCAACGGCCACGACCAGGAAGAGGACATGTACGCCGCCGTCGACCTCGTGCTCGACAAGATCGAACGCCAGGTCAAGCGCGCCAAGGACAAGGTCCAGGACCACCGCCCCAACGGCAAGGACGTCCCGGAAGTGACCCCGTAACGCGCAAGCGAAATTCTTTCGGAAACGGCGCCGCCCCGCTCAAAGCGAGGCGGCGCCGTTTTTTTTCAATCGGCAAATCGACGGCCGCGAATTCAATTTGGATTACGCGAAAAATTGGTTTAATCTCTTCAACGTGGAAGTGTGATTTTTAATTATGTTGGGAGGTCATCATGTGTCGTCAATTGGATTTGTACCGCCGTATTCCGGTTGTAACGGCGATGTTTGCGGTCGTGCTCCTGTTGACGAACGTGTTCGTCGCGTGTGGGGACGACGATGACGACGAAGATGCAATCGCGGCGGACGACGATGCGGCAACCGACGACGACACGGCGGACGATGACACCGCTGACGACGACACCGGCGACGACGATTCGGCGGACGACGACACGGGCGACGACGACACCGGCGATGACGATACCGGCGACGACGACACCGGCGATGACGATACCGGCGACGACGACACCGGCGACGACGATACGGCGGACGACGACACCGGCGACGACGATTGCGATGACGATTCCGGTGACGACGACCTGGGGGAGGGCGTCTATGACCCTTCGTCGTGTGTCAATCCCGAAACCATCGTTCTGCCGATCCCAACCTTTTCAAATCCCGATCTTGTTTTTGAATTTGTCGCGGGCGGCGCTTCAACGACGGCATACGGCGTGCCTTCGGTCGCGGTCGTGGCGCCTGAGGACGCGTACGTCGCGGCTTCATTCGGCGGGTGGTTGACCGTTGATCGAGTGGACACGACAGGTGTATCGCGTGAGGTACTCGATATGGAGGCGGGTAAGCCAAAAATCGTCGCGGATCAAACCGGACGTATCCACGGCGTCTACACCCGCGGTGCTTCCGGCGGTTCACTTTCAGGAATCTTGATGTATCTAACGAACGCCGAGGGAAGTTGGACGGCGACGCCAATCGATTGCGGAAATGAGACCTATTTTTACGACATCGCCATCGATCGGGAGGATCGACCGCATGTTGTTTTCACGTATTCAGGCGGCGGCATACGGGCCGCCCGCCCGCATGATGGGACCTGGGAGGTGCAACAGGTCGCGACCGGCGATTGGGACGATATTTCGATTGCGGTTCATGGTTCGGACAATATTCACGTCCTGGCGTCGTCGGAGTGGCCGGGTTATGGGAGCCTCGGAATCGTTTCGGTTCTGCAATCGTTCACGCGGAACGCGGGTGTTTGGACGTCCACCATTGTGGACATCGGATTCGCGTACGAATTCTTTAAGGACTATTCTGGCGAGCGCCTTCAAAGCACCGGTGCCGCCTTCGACTCTTCGGGCAAACCGATTGCGGCTTACACGCGCGAACTCATCGATGGTTACGTTGGATTCTTTTGGTTAAACGAACACGCAATCATTTGGAATCCGTCGGCGACACCGTCGACTCAAGATATCGCCTCTTGGTGGGATGGTGGCCCGGCCATGGCGGCGACGGTCGATAGGAACGGTTCACTTCACGTATCGTATCCAAAAGACAATGTTGGGCTCGCCTACGTGACGAATACGACGGGTGCCTGGATCGAGGAATTACCTGGTGGAGATGGCGGATCCGACAGCGCTATCGACCTCGACGTTTGTGGCCGCCCGCACATCGTGCATCGAAAGCGCAGCGACTATTCAATCCATCATGCCAGACGCAATCAGGGCCAGTGGACGAATACGGTGATCGAAGACCGTGACAGAATTTCATTTCGACCGGCAATTTACCAAGATAGGCAAGGGGCGACACGCCTGTTTTTTCGTTCTCTCAAAGAGGACGCATTCGTCTCCGCGGTGAAGGTCGGCGGCGCCTGGATGAGAGAGCGTCTTTTTAACGATGCCAGCGTCGAAAGCAGCGCCGATCCGATTGTACGCGTCAATTCCGCCGATCAGACGCACGTTCTGTTTTCTAGAGGCAAACTTCGATACATATATTTCGACGGGAGCACGTGGATCGAAAATGGGATACCAGGTATGCCCGATTCGGAAAATTGCGAATTTGACATAGACGTATTCGACCGCCCGACAGTTTTTTGCGAACTCGTCTCCAGCAACTACGACCCGCGATTCGCGGTTCATGAAAACGGAACGTGGAATATTGTCTCAATACCTATACCGGAACCGGATGCGGTTGATTATGGCGGTCTTGCCTTGGCGCTAGATAGCAGCGGAATCGCCCATGTCGTATTTTCCATGTTGGCCGATGAGGATCCGACTTTCGGTTTCGCATATGGAACGAACGATGGCGGGAATTGGAATACCGCCAAGATCGCCGACACTTATTCGACAAATAAAGAGCGCGGCGCGTTGTTGCTCGACGCCAATGGAGATTTACACTATTTCGTCGGAGCCCGTACGTCCGGGGGGACACCGGCAGTCCTGCTGCATCTCGAAAATGAGACCGGAATCTGGGTTGGATCCAGCATTTACGAGTTACTCGAAACAGGGGCAACACTGAGCAATGTCTATGCGCGTATCGGTCCTGGCGGTTTTCATCATATCGTATTTGAAGAAAAAACAGGCGCGGGCCGGGCGACGAAATACGCCACGAACATGTCCGGAAAATGGACGGTTGCGACACTGTCGCGCGCGCACGGAACCGGTTCCGGTTTCGTTCTTGGCGCGAATGGCATGATACAACTGTCAAACGGCGTGAGTACGACAGCGATTGTACTGACATATCCGCTAGGTTATAGCGACAATCCGTGATTAACGAACTGTGACAAATGAAGCCCGCCGCTTCGAATACCCGTTCGAACCGACGCAGCGGCCAATTAACCAAAGCTTATTTCACGCTTGCATACGCCTTCTCCAACTCGGCGACGTCGATCTTCACCATCGGCATCAATGCTTCGATAACACGCCTGGCGCCGTCCTTGTCGTCGCTGACCATGAAGCGGTAGAGCGCCGCGGGGACGATTTGCCAGCGCACGCCCCAGCGGTCCATGAGCCAGCCGCAGCCCTGCGGCTCGCCGCCGTTTTCGAGGAACGCCTCCCAGTACTTGTCGATTTCGGCCTGGTCCTCGCACTTGACGACAAACGAGATCGCGTCGTTGAACTCGTGATGCGGGCGGCCGTCGCTCATCGCCTGAACGGGAGTTCCAAATAGTGTGAACTGGACGATCTTCAACGTGCCCGCCGGGCCGCTTGGTGTATCCGCGGGCAGGGCAAAGACGGAATCGACGTGCGAATCCGGAAAGAGCGAGCAATAGAATTGCGCCGCTTCCTCCGCTTCGGCCGCGTACCAGAAATGCGGGAAGAACCTTGCGTTTGCGACCGTTGCCATCGTTTGGCCTCCTTTGCGATGACGTTTCGGACGTTTCGTCATTCCGATACGGCATGGCGCCATGGCGCGGCGCTACTGTTATCTCGGTCAGCCTCGGTAAGCGGCTTCCAGCGCCTCGATATCGAACTTCACCATCTTCAGCATCGCCTCGGCGACGCGCCGGGCGCCCGCCGGGTCGTCGCCGCCCATCAGGCGGTCGAGTGCGGTCGGGACGATCTGCCAGCGAAGGCCAAAGCGGTCGATGAGCCAGCCGCACGCCTGAGCCTTGCCGCCATTTTCCAGGAACGCGGTCCAGTATTTGTCGACCTCGGCCTGATCGTCGCACATGACGGTGATCGAGATCGCGTCGTTGAATTCGTGGTGCGGGCCCGCGGTGAACGCCTGGAACGGCCGGCCGAAGAGCGTGAAGTTGACGATCGTCACCGAACCCGCCGGCCCGCTTGGCGAGTCGGCGGGAAGCGCGGTGACGCTGTCGACGCGCGAATCGGGAAACAGCGAGCAATAAAAATTCGCCGCTTCCTCCGCTTCGTGCGCGTACCACAGGCACGTGAAAATTTTCGCGTTGGATACGGACGTCATGACGGTGTTTCCTTTCGCGCGAAGCGCATGACCGTTTGTCGGCGCGCGTTTGCGGTGTCATTCTTCGGCCCCCGTTCCGGGTCCCGGAATGACGGGCGCCGCGTCAACATACGTCGGTCGCGGCTGGTTTGCTGTAACCGGCTACGCGATCTCGCTTCTTCCGAGAAATCCCGATATCCGGACCACGCCCCAAATCAGCAGCGCGATGCCGGCAAGCTGGATCGCGTTGCCTTGGTCGTAATAAGCCGCGACACCGCCGGCGATCGGAATGATGATGTAGAGCGCCTGATAGCTCGGCACAACGGTGACCGCTTTCGCCTTCGCGAGCGCGATCTGGACGATCGCAAAATCCGCGAGGCCCGTCGCGATGAACAGGTAGAAAAACGGATTGCGCAGCGCGGCGGGGATGTCGGCGAAGATGTCGTCGCACGTGCAGCGGATCATGCACGCCTTCTGAAAAAACACCGACATGCCGCCGCCGATGCCCGCCACGCCGCCGAGGATCACGCCCGCGCCGCGATACCCGTGACGCACGCACCAGAAAACGAGCGCGATCGAAATTGACGCCGCGACGAGCGCGAATACGACGAGGTTGGGCAAATGAATGGACGAAACGGGCGCCGGCCAGACAGCGGCGGCGGTATCGGGCGTGAACCCGTAGCTTTTGAATCGCGGCCAGCGTTCGAAATATCCGGCGAGAAGGGTTCCCGCCAGAATGAGCGCGATCGCCTGGATCTCCGCGCGGCCGATTTTCTCGCGCAAGACGAAGGCGGCAAATATCGCGAGCGCGACAAGCCCGACGCCCGACAGGGCGGCGACGATCGTAACCGGACCGTACGCGCAAGCGGTGAACGTCAGGAACGTCGAGGCCACCATGCCGGCGGTGCCGGCGCACCACACGAGAAAGCGAAAGCGGTAGCCTTTTTCGCGAAAGATTCTCGCCGGGTGCGCGATTGACTCCACGCCGTATTTTTGCAACCCACGGCCGAGGCTGAGGCACACCGTCGCGGACAAGCCGTAGAAAACGGTTTTGGACATGGAGGGTTCGATCATGCGCGGCCTTTCGAAAATAAACGGACCCGGATTCTTCACCGTCCCGCCCCCGGGGAGCAATCGCGCCTGTAGGAGAAAGGGTTCGCGCCGCGATTCGACGTATAAAATTGTCAGCGGCCGGGTGTTGCTCCAAAGGCAAAGATTTGGTGGAATCCCGCGCGTCGAAAACGGCGCGGCGGGGACGTCACCAAATCGGACGATGACGCCGCCGTTTCCCTTCTGGAGCAAGGTCGTACATTCTCATGAAGATTCAGGACTTTCTTTCCGCGAACCGGATCGTGGCCGACCTCAAAGGCCAGGAGCGGTCGGCGGTCTTGCGTGAACTGGCGATGGTGCTGGCCGAGTCGCGTCCCGGGCTCGATGCGCGCGCGGTGCAAAAGGTGCTCGAGGACCGCGAAAAACTCGGAAGCACCGGCATCGGCGCGGGCGTTGCGATCCCGCACGCCAAGATGGCCGGCCTGGACGAGGTGTTGCTGGCGGTCGGCCGGTCGAGCGAGGGCATCGAGTTCGACAGCGCGGACGGGAAACCCGCCCATCTGTTTTTCGTCATCGTCGCGCCGGAAAATTCGGTGAGCGTGCACCTGACGCTGTTGGCGCGCATCAATCGTCTGGCGATGAACGACGCGGCGCGGAACACGCTTTTGACGTCGGGCGACGCGGCCGGGATAATGCGCGCGATCGAGACCTTCGACGAAGCCGCGTGACGCGCCGTGACGGCCGCCGCGTGGCGGCAAGGGAGCGTAGCCTTGGCCTTTGTGCGCGTGCGTGAACTGGTCGCCCCCGCGGCCGAGAATCTCGAGCTGAAGCCGCTCACCGACGAGATCGGCCTTGGCAACAAGATCGGTGTCCCGCACGTGCAAAACCCCGGACTCGCCCTGGCCGGGTACACGCGCCACATCGTGCCGCAGCGCGTGCAGGTCTTTGACCGCGCCGAGATCGACTACCTCGAACGCATGGACCCCGAAACCGCGCGCACGAACCTGAACGAATTTTTCGGAAAGGGCGTGTGCGTGTGCGTTCTGACCGCGGGGATGGAGGCGCCCAAGCTCATCCTCGAACTGGCGCGCGAATCGCGCACGCCGGTGCTGCGCACCAAGCGCTCCACGCACGACTTTACCGAAAAGCTCACGCATTTTCTCGAAAACCGTTTCGCGCGGCGCACCACGTTGCACGGCGTTCTGATGGACGTCTCGGGCGTCGGCGTGCTGCTTTTGGGCAAGAGCGCGATCGGCAAGAGCGAATGCGCGCTCGACCTCGTTTTGAAAGGCCATCGCCTTGTCGCCGACGACATCGTGGAATTGCAGCGCGTCGATCCGGACGCGATCTACGGCCGCGGCTCGGACATCACCAAGTACTACATGGAGATCCGGGGCCTCGGGATCATCAACGTCAAGGAGATGTTCGGCATCGGCGCGATCCGCGACCTGAAGAAGGTGCACCTGGTCGTGAAGTTCGTGGAGTGGACGGACGCGGTGGAGTATGAGCGCATCGGCCTTGACGAACAGAGCTACCAGATTCTCGGCGTGGAGATGCCGATGGTGACGCTGCCGGTTCGCCCCGGCCGCAACATGACGGCGATCGTCGAGGTCGCCGCGCGCAATCATCTGCTGAAGATGGAAGGCTACAACGCGGCGCAGTCGTTTCAGGCGAGCCTGCTCGAACGAATTTCGCTTGGCGCGGTTGACGACGACACGGGGGACGGCGAATGAAGGACGTTTCCGTCGTCATCGTCACGGGCCTTTCCGGATCGGGCAAGAACACGGCGCTGCACGACCTGGAGGACCTCGGTTATTACGCCGTCGACAACCTCCCGCTCCAGCTTCTGCCGAAGCTCCTGGAACTGACGCACATCACGACCGAGTTCTCGCGGTTCGCGCTGCTCATGGACGCGCGCGAGCCGGAGTTCGCCGATCTGTTCGAGGAAACGTTTCGCCAGGCGAGGGCGGACGGCATCGACATCTCGCTGTTGTTCATGGACGCCGACGACGCCACGCTGCTTCGCCGCTACGCCGACACCAAGCGCCGCCACCCGCTCGACCACGACGACGGCGGCGACCTGCGTGCGTTGATCGCCCGGGAACGCGAACAGCTTGCCCGGCTGCGCGATCTGGCGTCGATGGTCATCGATACCTCGAAGATCTCGATCCACGATCTGAAACGGATCCTGAAGGAGCGCTTCACCGTCACCGGGCGGCACCCGATGCACGTCTCGCTGATGAGCTTTTCCGCCAAGAAGGGCGTGCCCACCGACGCGAATCTCGTGATCGACGTGCGTTTTCTGCCAAACCCCTACTACGTGCCGGAACTGAAGGACCGAACGGGCCTTGACCCGGACGTCGCGGACTACGTTCTGTCGCACGAAGCGGCGCGAAAGCTGGTCGAGAATTTCGGAAACCTGCTTCGCTTCCTGTTGCCGTACTACGAAAAAGAAGGTAAAGCCTACCTCACCGTGGCGGTGGGTTGTACCGGTGGCGTCCATCGATCGGTCGCGATCGTCGAGGCGCTCGGCCGGTTGCTCGCCGACGGCCGCCACCGCATCACCGTGACTCACCGCGAACTCAATCGTCATCACGAAATTTCGCGTCCCACGCCGGATCGGGGGAACGCGGATTAATGCAGGGAATGAAATGATCGGCATGGTTATCGTGGCTCACGGCGGACTCGCGGACGAGTTCATCCAGACAACGCAGACGATTCTCGGCAAGGACCTCGAAAATTCCGCGAGCGTGGCGATCAATGCGCTCGAGGATCCCGAGGCGATCGCGGAAAAAATCGAGACCGCGGTGCGCGCAACGGATTCCGGCGACGGCGTCATCATCTTCACCGACATGTTCGGCGGCACCCCCTCGAACGTGGCGTTGACGTTGCTGAAAGAGGGGCAGGTCGAGGTGATCACCGGCATGAATCTGCCCATGATCCTGAAGCTCGCCGAGTCGCGGAACGGCCGGCCGCTCGCCGAGATCGTCCGCGACCTGGTCGAAACGGGGCGCCAGCATCTGGCGCTCGCCAACGATCTGTTGCGGGGAATCGGCCATTAGCGGCGACGGCGTCATTCAGAAGGACGTGCAGGTCCGCAACATGGCGGGCTTGCATCTGCGCCCGGCGTCGAAGATCGTAAAGGCCATGGCCGATCTCGACTGCGACGTACGCCTGCGCCTCGCGGACCGCGAGGCCAACGCCAAGAGCATCATGAGCGTCACCACGCTCATCGCGCCTCGCGGCTCGACCATCACCATCGAGGCGTCCGGACCGGACGCCACGCGGGCTGTTTCCGCGCTGGCCAGTCTGTTTCAAAACAAGTTCGGCGAAGAGTGATGTCGGAGCATCGTGCCGTGACGCGAACGTTGCGCGGCGCGGTCGGATCGCCCGGGATCGCCGTCGGCCTGGCCTACGCGATTGATCGCGGCAAGCTCAAGGTTCCCATGCGGATGGTGTTGCCGGAGATGACGCTCTTCGAGACCGGGCGCTTTCGCAACGCCGTCAATGAGTGCCGCGACCAGCTCGACATGCTGCTGGCGCGCGACATGCCCGACGAGCACCGGCAGATCCTCGAGGCGCACATGCACTGGGTCGAGGATCGCGAGCTGGCCGCGCAAATCGAGCAGATCATCGAATCCGAGCGCATCAACGCCGAGTGGGCCGTCAAGAAGCTCTTCGACAACCTCAAGGCCACCCTGACGACCGACGAGGAGTCGCTGCGCGAGGCGCGCGCAAACATGTACGACGAAATCAGTTCGCGCCTTCTGCGGAATCTCATGGGCCTGCACCAGGACTCGATGGAGTCGCTGCCGGTCGGCGTCGTCCTCATCGCGCACAACGTCGCGCCAAGCGACATGGCGGTCATCGATTTTCGCAGCGTCGAGGGCATCGCCATGGACATGGGCGGCCCGACAAGCCACACCTGCATCCTCGCCCGCGGCATGGAGATCCCCGTCGTTGTCGCTCTCGAACGCGCCACCTCGACCATCCAGACGGGCGATGTCGTCATCCTGGACGCCGTCGAGGGCAAGGTGATCGTCCATCCCACGATCGAGCAGGTTGACGAATACCAGGAAAAATCGCGACGGATCGACGAGGAGGCGCGCGAGCTTCTGAAGCTGAAGGACCGCCCCACGCAGACCGCCGACGGCACGCCGGTCCGCCTGTGGGCGAATCTGGAACTGCCGCAGGAAATCGAACTGATGCGCCGCTACGGCATCCACGATGTCGGCCTGTTCCGCAGCGAGTTCATCTGCATGGGGCGCGGCGGCGTGGCCGGCGAGGAAGAACAGTACCGCATCTATTCCGATCTGCTGCGCGCGATCGGCAAGGACCACATCGTCACGATTCGCACCTTCGATTTCGGCCTCGACAAGGTCGCTTCGGACATCGGCTTGCCGCCCGAGGCCAACCCCGCGATGGGCCTTCGCGCCGTCCGCTATTGCCTGCGCCGCGAGGATGTCTTCAAGGATCAGCTGCGCGCGCTGTTGCGCGCCTCCGTGCGCGGGCGCCTGCGCATCATGTTCCCGATGATCTCCGGCCTGGGGGAATTGCGCGAGGTGAAAGGCGTGCTCGAAGAGGTTCGCCAGGAACTCGAACTCGAGGGCATCGAATACGCCGACGATATCGAAACCGGGATCATGATCGAAATCCCGAGCGCCGCGCTCATCGCCGACGCCCTCGCGAAAGAGGTGCGTTTTTTCGGCATCGGCACGAACGATCTGATCCAGTACGCGCTCGCCGTCGATCGTGGCAACGAAAACGTGGCGGAGCTCTACCGCCAGACGCACCCGGCCGTTTTGCGACTGGTGAAAATGGCGGTCGACGCCGCGGGCAAGGCGGGCATCCAGGCCTTCATGTGCGGCGAGATGGCCGGCGATATCCAGATGACCATGCTGCTCATCGGCCTTGGCGTTCGGCACCTTTCCTCGAATCCACCCGCGCTGTTGCGCGTCAAGAAGCTGCTTCGGCGAATCGACGTCGCGCGCGCCGAACGCTTTGCCGCGCAAGTGATGGCGCTCGATACCGTGGAGGAAATCGGCGCCTTCATGGCCGCGGAACTAATGCGTGAGTATCCTGACGTTTTCGACCAATACAATTGGACGATTCGATAACTTATCACCCGCGAATATTCGGGTTTCTTATCGAACGGCGTATGTTGTGCGGGACGCATGGGCGATGCGCCGGATCGCCGCTGTGAGGGAGTTGACAAACGAGGAGGTTCAATTTAATCGACATAGTTCGGCGAAACTCGCTGCATAGATGTCATAATAACTTAATTTATATTTTGGAAGCAAACTCAAGGGGAGCGCCGCGCGGATCGTCAGGGACGGACGAACGGGCGCCAGGTGGGATCCGTTGGCACTGACTACGTCCGTTTCGCAATTCATCGACGCCTGCCGGGACTCGATGCGCCTTTCCGAAAAAACGGTTCGCGCGTATCGGTACGACCTTCTGCAGTTCGCGGGGTACGTCAAGGGCCGCGCGGTGGATGCGATCGATTCAACGCACGTCGAGAAATATTTGCAGCAATTATCGGACGTTGACGGCCTGAAACCCGCGTCGCTCCGGCGAAAGCTGATGACGCTTAAGGCGTTTTTCGGTTTCTTCGAGAATCTGGGCGGCATCGGCACAAATCCGACAGTCGGCGTCGTCGCGGGCGTGACGGCCACGCGCCCGATGCCCAAGATCCTGAACATCGGCGATGTCGAGCGCCTCCTCGATTATCTCGAGGCCGAGGTCGAGCGCCTGGCCGAGCGCCAGGAAGACGCCGGCGCGCGCGACGTGCTGCTTTATCGCAACGCCATACGCGATCGCGCCGTGATCGAGCTGCTTTTCGCCTCGGGTATGCGTGTCGGTGAACTGGCCGCGCTCGATATCGGCGGCCTCAATCTCGCGAAACGGACGTTGTGCGTCGTCGGACGTCAATCGCGCGAACGCGTCTTGCACATCGACAGCGACAGAACGATCGCGGCACTCCGGCGCTACAAGGCCACCCGGGAGCCGGCGAACGCGGCCGAGCCGGCGCTGTTTCTGAACCGTTTCGGCGGGCGCCTTTCCATTTTCGCCGTCGAGAACATCTTCGATCGCGCACGCAAGGCCGCCGGCATCCGGCGCCGCGTCACGCCGCACGTTTTGCGTCACACGCTGGCGACGATGTTATTGAACAGCGGCCGCCCGGTCGCCGACGTGCAGGATATCCTCGGTCACAGTTCTTCGATCACGACGCACCTCTACGGCGACATCGCGCCCAAGCGCCAGAAACGGCTGCTCGAAAATTTTGACACAGGCGGGCGCTTGTCGGTCCGCGTGGTCGCCAAGGACGTAAGGGACTGAACGGCGCGCTCGGTCGGTCTGCTCACGCCTCGGCGCCGGCGACCGCCGCCGTGCGCGTACCGGTGTCTTCCGGCGCGCGCGTGAACGCGCGGCGCAACCGCAGTGAATTCGAAATGACGGAAATGGAGCTGGCCGCCATCGCCGCCGCGGCGAACGTGGGCGGCAGCGGACCTCCCGTCAGCAGATAGAATCCGCCCGCCGCCAACGGGATCCCGACGACATTGTAAATGAACGCAAAGAAGAGATTTTGCCGGATCGCCGATAGCGTGCGCCGCGAGATCTCGATCGATGTCACGACCGTCATCAGCCGAGGCCCGACGATCGCAAGGTCCGCGGATTCGATCGCCACGTCGGTCCCGCTGGAAAGCGCGATACCCAGATCCGCGCGCGCCAGTGCGGGCGCATCGTTGATGCCGTCGCCGACCATCGCGACAACGCGGCCCTCGTCCTGCAATTGCGCGATCCGCTCGGCCTTCTTGTCGGGCAAAACCTCCGCGATCACGTCCTCGATACCCAGGCGCGCGGCAACGGCAGCCGCGGTCGGCCGCGCGTCGCCCGTCAGCATCGCGACCGAAAAACCCATCTCCCTAAGCCGCGCGACCGTTTGCGCCGCGTCGTCCTTGGGCGGATCGGAGACGGCGATCGTTCCGGCGGCGACGCCGTCGATCGCCACGACGACGGCCGATTCCCCGTCGCGCGCCGCCTCGTCGATCGACGCCCGCAGCGCCTCGGCGCCGATGCCGATTTCGCGCGCGTATGCGGGCGATCCAACCGCGACGCGCGCGCCGGCGACGCGCCCGCGAAGGCCGAGCCCCGGCGAGATCTCG
>JAIOHV010000137.1 GCA_019912885.1 bacterium | reverse complement strand
ACCCCTACCCCAACCCCGCCTTCAGAATGTCGTGCATGTGGACGATGCCGGCGGTTTGGTCGGGGTCGTCCTTCGCGGAGGCGAAGACGACGGAGACGCGGGCGTCGTCCATGAAACGCAGCGCGTCGTAGGCGAGCATCGTTTCGGGCACGGTGAGCGGCGAGCGAGTCATGATGTCGTCCACGGCAAGCGCGAAGGCGTCGCCGCCGTGCTTTTGCAGCGCGCGGCGAAGGTCGCCATCCGTGACGCACCCGATCAGGCGACCGATTGATTTTGAACCGGCGTTCAAGTCGCCGCCCTCGCCTCTCTCGAACACGCCCGTGATCCCCAGGCGCGATGCGGACATCACGATGACCGCGTCGGAGACAAGCGTGCCGGCCGGAACGCGCGGGACTTCGCCTTCCGTGCGCATGAGATCGCGAACGCACAGCGTAAGGCGTTTTCCGAGCGCGCCGCCGGGGTGGAAGAGCGCGAAATCCTCGTGCGTGAAGCCGCGTTTTTCGAGCAGGACGACGGCGAGCGCATCGCCGAGCGCGAGCGTCGCGGTGGTGCTGGCCGTCGGCGCGAGGCCAAGCGGGCACGCCTCCTCGGGCACGGCGACGTCGAGCACGATGTCCGCCGAGGCGCCGAGCGGCGACGTGGCATGGCCGGTCATGGCGATGAGCGGCGCGCCGATGCGGCGAACGGCCGGCAGAATCGAGACGATCTCCGGCGTGTTGCCCGAATAGCTGATGGCGATGACGATATCCGTTTTGGCGATGACGCCAAGATCGCCGTGCATGCCCTCCGCGGGGTGGACGAACACCGCGGGCGTGCCGGTGCTCGCGAGCGTCGCGGCGATCTTGCGCGCGATGTGCCCGCTTTTGCCCATGCCGGTGACGATGACCTTGCCCGTGCCGGCGAGGATGAGATCGACCGCCTGCCCGAGTTCGTCGCCAAGGCGCTCGGCGACGGCATTGATCGCGTTCTGCTCGATCGAAAGGACGCGCCGGGCGATGTCGCGGGGGTTGTCGGAAGACGTCGTCATGATGCGTTTATTTTCACCGCGAAGACGCAAAGAACGCAAAGGAAATTCGTCGGAGACCCGCTCCCTTACGGTCGCGGTTCGTATTTCGGTACCGCGTTCTTCGCGTTTTCCTTTGCGTTCCTCGCGTTTCGCTTTGCGTCTTTGCGGTGAAAATCATGAAGCGGTGCCCCGCACGACACGCATGCGGTGGACGGCGAGCGCTTCCTCGCCGCATTCCTCCGCGCCGCGCTCGAGCGACGCGCGGACGAAGTGCTTGAACAGCGGGTGCGGATCGACTGGCCGGCTCTTGAACTCGGGATGGAACTGGCAGCCGACGTACCACGGGTGATCCGGCGCCTCGATCATCTCGACGAGATCGCGTTCCGTGTGCCGGCCGGCGATGATGAGACCGGTCTTTTCGAACGTCTCGATATACGCGTTGTTGACCTCGAAGCGATGCCGGTGACGCTCGGAGATTTCGTTCTGCTTGTAGGCGCGCTGCGCGTGCGTTCCGTTCTTGAGCTTGCAGGGATAGGCACCAAGACGCATCGTCGCGCCCATATCCGTGACGCCCTCCTGCTCGGCCATGAGGCAGATGACCGGGTGTTTGGTCTTCTTGTTGAATTCGGTCGAATTCGCGTCGTCGAGCTTCGCGACGTTGCGCGCCCATTCGATGACGGCGATCTGCATGCCGAGGCAGATGCCGAAATACGGCACCTTGTTTTCGCGCGCGTATCGCGCGGCGAGGATCATTCCCTCGATGCCGCGCAGGCCGAATCCGCCCGGCACGAGAATACCGGAGGCGCCGGAGAGCAGTTTCGCCGCGTCGTCGAGCGTGCGAATCTCCTCGGAGTCGACGAACTCCAGTTCGACCTTGCAGTTGTTGGCGATGCCGCCGTGGACAAGCGCCTCGTTGAGGCTCTTGTAGCTGTCGCGCAGGTCCACGTATTTGCCGACGATGGCGATGCGCGTCTTGCGCTTGGGAGCCGTGAGCGCGCGGTTCAGCGATTTCCACGCCTTCAGGTCCGGCTCCGCCGCCCAGATGTTGAGCAACTCGAGGATCTTGTCGTCGATGCCTTCGTCGTGAAAATGCAGCGGGATGGCGTAGACATGCGGCACGGTGATCGCCGAGACGACGGCGTCCTCGCTGACGTTGCAGAACAGCGCGATCTTGGCCTTGAGCGGCTTTTCAAGCGGGTGGTCGGAGCGGCAGATCAGCACGTCGGGCTGAATGCCGATCTCGCGCAGCTCCTTGACGGAGTGCTGCGTCGGCTTGGTTTTCAACTCGCCGGCGCCCTCGATGTACGGCACGTAGGTGAGATGCACGAACAGCGTGTTTTCCGCGCCCATGTCGAAGCGAAACTGGCGGATCGCCTCCAAAAACGGCAGGCTCTCGATGTCGCCCACGACGCCGCCGATCTCCGTGATGACGACGTCCACGTGCTTGGCCAGGTCGCGGATCTTCGATTTGATCTCGTCGGTGATATGCGGAATGACCTGCACGGTCGCGCCGAGATAATCGCCCCGCCGCTCCTTGGTGATGACCGCGTCGTAGATCTGCCCGGTGGTGAAATTGTTCGCGCGGCTGGTGCGCGTGGAGATGAAGCGCTCGTAGTGACCGAGGTCGAGGTCCGTCTCCGCGCCGTCGTCGGTGACGAACACCTCGCCGTGCTGCGTCGGGTTCATCGTGCCCGGATCGACGTTGATGTACGGGTCGAGCTTGAGGATCGTCGTGCGCAGGCCGCGTGCCTCAAGCAGCGCGCCGATGCTCGCCGATGCGATGCCCTTGCCGAGCGACGACACCACGCCGCCCGTCACGAATATGTATTTCGGCTTCCTTTTCACCCGCATCGCCCGCTCCTTTCCGCGTCGTACGACGACTATGACGCACCCGCTTCGATCCGTTCCATAAGCTTGCGCACGCGCGCCAGGTCGCGCGGCGTGTCGACGCCGATCGACCGCGTTTGCACGGTCGGCGTAACGATCGCCACGCCCGCCTCGAGCGCGCGCAGTTGTTCCAGTTTTTCGGCTTGCTCCAGGTGTCCGGGCGGCATGGCCGCGAATTCGAAGAGAAAATCGCGGCGATAGCCGTAAATCCCCACGTGCTTGAACAATCGGTGGCGCAGGATATCCGGGATGATCGCGCCGGCGCGGTCGAGGTTCATCGCATCGCGCACGAACGGGATCGGCGCGCGCGAAAAATAAAGCGCGCGATCGTTCGCGTCGCACACCACCTTGGCCACGGTGGGGTTCCAGAGATCATCCGCGTCGGTGATCGGCGTCTTGGCGGTCGACATCCGCGAATCGGGATCCTGGATGAGAGCGTCCGCAACCGCGTCGATGACTTCGGGCTCGATCAAGGGTTCGTCTCCCTGGACGTTGACGAAAATCTCCGCGTCGATGCCGCGTGCGACGGCCGCCACGCGATCGGTGCCGGAGGCGAGGTCCGCGTCCGTCATCACGGCGCGAAAACCGTGCTCCTCGACGGCGGTGCGGATGCGCTCGTCATCCGTCGCGACGACGGCTTCCAAAACCGAACGCGCCGCCTTCGCACGGCGCGCAACGTGGACGACCATGGGGACACCGATGATGAGCGCGAGGGGTTTTCCAGGCAAGCGCTCGGAGGCGTAGCGCGCCGGAATGATCGCGATGACCCTGGCCTTCGCCACGTTTCCCTCGCGTAAGCGCGTATCCGCTCCCTTACGGTCGCGATTCCAAATACAAGGCCTCGCCGGCGCATGACACGCCCGGCCGGGAGACACGTTTGTCGTGTCGGGGCATATTGCTCAAAGGCCGGCGCGAAGTCAAACGCAGCGGGGTCAGGGACGCAAAATGTGGTGTGTTTCGCCCAAGTTACCCACAAGCTGTGGATCGAGCGAGGAAATAGAAAATAGGAAAGTGGAAATGGGTCATCTCAGGATATCGGGTGTATTGGGCTGGTTCGGCGAGGCGCCGCAAAATCGAACAGCGCGCGTCGATCGGCAATCTTCAATCGGCAATCTTCAATCGATTCCTCACCACCAGGCTTCGTGTTCTTCCACGAATCCGTCGAGCGTGACGGGGGTCATCGATCCGTCCACGTCGATCTCGCCCGTGAACATGCCGAACGGCTGCGCGAATCGGGAGGCGAAGAATGCGAAGCGGAAATTCTCCGCGCGGCGGTCGGCGGGTGCGAAGTGGAGCCGGACGCGACCGTCGCTGGTGGTGATTTTCCATGGCGCGGAAAGGTCGCGGGTGTCGTAGTCGAAAAACGCGGTGTCGGTCTTGTGCGGAATGCCGCCGACCCAGTACGCGTTTTCGGTAAAGCCGCGCTCGCCGAAACCGGACACGAAGTTGATGCCGACCGCTCGGCCGTCGGCAAGGCGTCCCGACGCGCTCGCCCAATTCCAGTACGTGTAGTGCATGGGGCAGCCGCCGGAAACGTCGAAGACGCCGAAAGCGTTCTTGCCGTCGAGCGCGTAACGCTCGTTGCCGGCGCGCACCGTTCCCGCGACGGGCACGCCCGCATGCTTGTGCGTGTACATGAAACCACGCAGGCCATTTTGCGAAACCAGGCAAAGCGGCGTTTGGTTTTCGAGATTCAAGGCCGCATCGACCTCCACTTCCGGCAGGCGCACCGTCAACCGCGCGCCGGCGCCGTCGGACACCGTGTGGATGCGCAGCTCGCGCAGATCGAAAACGCTCTCACCGAACGAGGGATTCGCCGCGAGCGTCGAACGGCGGCGAAGGTCGTCCACGCTCGACTCGCGCATGACGCGGGAGGCGCGGTCGTAAACGTACGCAAATCCCTTCATCAGCCAACCCACGTCGACGATCGCCGCGCCGACGATGACATCGGGCGACGTGACGCCAAGGTAGATCCAGCGCTTTCGCGAAAGGGACGACGCGGCGCGGATCGCGCGAAGGATCGGCAGCCCGACGCCGCGCGCGTCGAAGTCCGCGTAATTGAGATCGCGGATGGGCGCGTTGTAAACGCCAAACGCCGGGCGGCCGTGGCCGTCGATCAGGCGTTCGGGCGCCGTATCACGCATTCGCGCGCCGCTTGGCCGGTGGCCGCGTGCGTGCGCGCCGCGCTTCCCGGATGAGCAGGGTGCGGCGCGAAAGGAGTTTTTGCAGATTGCGATCGATCCAGCGCTCGGTGCGATGGTGATCGGGATACGCTTCCATCAATTCGTTGAACTCGGCGGAGTGCACCACGCGCTGCCCGTTGGGATGCCGGCGATCGCGAAGAAGCCAGTGCAGCATCTCGTGGTAGATCGTCGCGGCAATGACGAAGAACGGCACCTCGCGCGTGTCGAGCGCGGGATGGACGTAGATGAGATTTTCCTCGAATACATAGCTGCCCATGCGGATGGTGCGCGCGCGCGTTTGGCCCGACACGCGCGACCAGCCGATGCGGCTGTCGCAGCGCCCGCGAAAATACCGCCGGTTCAGATCGTCGAAGATCGCCTGCAGATCGTAGACCTCGCCAGCGGTCTCGAGCTTGTGCACGCGGCGGGCGCGGCGGCTCGCCAGGCGATCGCGAACGATGGGCGACTCGATGTACTCGCGGCTCGCGCTGTCCCTCGCGAACAGTCGATGACGCCGCGAGTTCTTCACCCAAAGCGCGATCTCGGTCCACACGTCGCCGCCCGCTTCCAGCAGCACCGACGAAACGCGGATGTGACGCACGCCGTCGCGATCGTCCTTGAACGAGATGAGCTGCCGCGTGTTGTGCGTCGCGGTCAGCGTGAACGGGCGCGTCAGCGCGCGGCGAATGGCGCTTCGCGCGCGCGTCATGTTCGGCGTCTCGATCGGATTCGGATGCGTCGCGGTGCGATCGATCAGCGTCGGCGCGCCGATGAGGCTGTGGGGAATCAGGCGATGGGGCACGCGCCGCCGGGGGCCGTCCCACTCGATTTCCAGTTGCCGGGGATGCGATTTTCTGGGCACGTTGTTCCTGCCGTATAGACCCGATGGGGCGTTTTTTATACCAGAGCGCGGGCGCCTTAGCCTACCGGGTTTTCCCCGACCAAACGAATTTTTCCGGCGGACGGACCGATTCCCGACAATTTTCTAACCTATTGATTTTTCGCTATATTTTTGATTAACTGTCCGTGATTTCCACGACGCGGAACCCATCGTGCGCATCAAATACACGCGGATATCGCAGCTTGTCACGAACTCCGGCGCGGTGCGGAAGACCGGACGCGGCGTCGAGGAATCGGACCTCGGCGTGGTGACGAATGCGTGCGTCATTCTGGAGGACGGGCGCGTTTCTTTCGCCGGCTTCGAAGCCGACGCGCCGGACGTCTCCGTCGAACTCGAACGCGATCTCGAAAACAAAATCGTCATGCCGGGATTCATCGACGCGCAAACGCGAACCGTGCACGGCGGCGATCGCTTTCATGAGTTCGCGCTGCGTGCGACGGGCATGGACGACGCGCGCATCGACGCGGCGGGCGGCGGA
>JAIOHV010000136.1 GCA_019912885.1 bacterium | reverse complement strand
AGACGATGCCGCGCGGCGGACGCGGACCTTGGCCGTGCCCGCCGGAACGTGGATTTTTTCGTCGTTCACGTTGACGAGGCGATCGTCGACAAGCGCCTCGTGCGCGGAAAACGGCAGGCGCCACTCGATGGTGCGCGGCGGCGCGAAAAAATCCGCCGCGAGAGACAATACCAATTCCGTGCGCTCGCTTTCGACGGTGTACGACACGCGCCCGAAGTGCGTCGGCGCGCTCCTGACCTCGAATCTCTTGCCCCATCCGTACCAGCTCGCGGGAACGAGCGGCGCGATCGCGAGCGCGTCGCCGGCCTCGTCGACGAGGGCGTTGCGGACGAAAAGCAGCAGGTCGGCGACGGCCCAACCGTGGTGGCCGTCGCCCATCGAACCGCCGCGCGTGCGCGGATGCACGGCCTCCGGCCAGGTGATCGTGCCCGTCGCCAGGTCGAGCACGCGCTGCGCCAGCTCCCACGCGCGCGGGTCGCGGCGGGCGAGATACACCTGCGCCAGGTGCAGCGTGAGGTACGGATTCCACCCCGAGTGGATGATGTGCTGGATGAACGCGCCGTCGTGCACGGCGAGCGTTTCGATCCCGGCGAGCGTGTTGCCGACCATCTCCGCGTTCGGATCGACAAGGCGCGTGGGGTAGATACCGGCGAGCGAGCCGATCGCGCCGGCGTCCATGCGGCGATACGGTCCCGCGGGCAGAAGCGGGCGGCCGAGGCGCTCGGCCACGTGGGCCAGCGACGCGTTCACGGCGCCGGTCATCGCGTCGCGATATTTCTCGAAATTCAGCATCTCGTTGCGATAGCCCAGGCGCTCGGCGGCGATCGCCGCGTCGCGCAGCCCGGCGATCGACCAGTAGTTGTCCCAATAATAGTAGTCGTTCGGGCCAAGGTGTTCCGCGGAAAACCCCGGCGGCATCAGCCCCGCGTGCGCCGTGCCCTTGCCTTTGGTTTCGCCGCGCTTTTTCTGGATCCAGTACGCCCCCTTGCCGATCGCGGGGAAAACGGTGTTGAGGAACGCCTCGTCGCCCGTCAGGCGGAAGTGCTCCATCAGCGTCCAGATCGCCTCACCGGTCGAATCCCACTCCGCGTCCTGCGAGCGGAAAAATCCGTCGCGCTGCTGGCGCATGGGATAGCCCATCAACTTTTCGCGCGCGCGTTCGGTGTAGCCCATCTTGTCGAGCGCGTTCACGAGAAACGCGGCGTCGCGAAACCAGAAGTGGTGATAGGTCAGCGGCCCGGGCGTGATGATGTCGCCGTCATCGAGCAGGATCAGATACGACTTGTTCATGCGGAACGCGGTGGCCACGCGTGCGTCCGGCACGTCGATCGTCATGCCCTCATCGGAAATATTGCGCCACACCTCCTTGATACGCACGCGGCGGTCCTTGTAGTCGAAGCGGCGCATCTCGTGCGCGAAGGCGTTGGGTTTTTTCGGTGCGGCGCCGCCGATCGGCAATACGGCGTATTCGATGGCCGTCTCGCCGGGCGCGAGCGCGCATTCGAACTCCACGAACGCGGTCGCGAATCCCACGTCGCATTCCGCCTCGTGGCGCGGCGTTTTTGAATCGTCGTTCAAAACAAACGCGCAGTCGCCCGCGGCGTAGTCCGAGCAATGCGCGCGCACCGGCGTTCTGGCGAACACCGCGCCGATTCGCCCATCGACGGTAACGTAGCCCTCGTCGTCGTAGCGGACGCGGTGGATCGGCGCGGCGCCTTGCGGATTGTACGGACGCACCGAAAACACGATGCGCGGGTGCAACGGCCGGTCGGATACGTTCTGCACGCGCGCGCGGTGCAGCACGATCTGCGCGATGCCGCGGATGTCGCACGCGAACGATTCGAGTTCGAGCACGACATCGCCAAGGTTCACGCGCGTTCGCACGATCGGCGCCGGCACATCGACGGACTGCGTCGCGTCGTTTGCGCGCGAGGGGGCGAGCAGCTTGCCGTCAAGCGAAATCCACGTATCGAACGACCACGCGCCGAAGTTCGGCGTCACGAGCCCGCGCGGATCGACAATGGGTTCGATCTTGCGGTTCGGGTTGCCGATCGCGGTCCAGTTCCGGTGCGTCTGGTTCAAGGCGACCATCGACATGCGCGGCGTGAAGGCGTCGTCGCGCGGGTCGAACTGGCACACCGCCCAATACGGCAGCACCCAGTCGAGATTCGCCTGAAACATCTGCGCGTTCAGCACGCCGCGCGCGGCCTCGCCGGCGGCAAGCGGCAGGAGATCCTTGGGCAGCGGCATCTCGGAAGGCTGGCCGAGGCGCTCCGCGGTCTCCAGGAACGACATGGCCTGTCCCAAGCCCAGGCGGCGGGCCCATCGTACAATCAGTCGCCGCGACAAGGACAAACGGCCTCCAAATTGATCAATTCGAGCAAGAGCGCGGCATTAT
>JAIOHV010000135.1 GCA_019912885.1 bacterium | reverse complement strand
CTTCCGGATCGGGCGCGCTCGCCGATCCGCCGCCGCCGAGCGTGCCGTCCTCGCCGCCGCCGCATCCGGCGGTCAACACGATGAACGCGACGAAAAACGCGATGCAAACGACGTACGCGAAAAACGCGGTGCGGGAATCGGCGAAAAACGTCGGACCGACCTGCCCCGTGCGGCCGCCCGAAAGCGCCCGTTTGACACGCGCCATGCCCGTCTCATACCGTCCGCCGGCGGACGTTGGCGCCATCCCTGACAGGCGGATTTCCATACCTGATTTCATCGGTCGATCAGGCGAAAAGGAATAACGAAAAACGTGTCGGAACACCCGAAAGCCTCGCCGGAACCCGCGCCGGAGGCGCCGCGCGCCTCGCGCCTTTTCGCCGTCGCGAAATTGCTGCTTCTGGCGGCCATTTTCGCGCTGCTTGCCTCGGCGGCCTGGCGATACAACCGGCCCGTCGGCGAGATCCAGGCGATGTTGTCCGTCGTGCCGCCGCTTGCCGGCGCGCTGGGGCTCGTGGCGATCTACGCGCTCGTGACCGTCGCGCCCGTGCCGGCGCGGGATGTCGTGAAGGTCGCGGGCGCGTTGATGTTCGGCGGTTTCGGTTCGACGCTGCTCGTCACCGCGGGCGAAATAGGTGCGGTCGTCGCCACGTTTGCCCTCGGCCGGCTCGCCAAAGACGCCGCCGAGCGCGCCACGGCCGGCCGCTTCCCCCACCTGCGCGAACGCATCGCAAACGCGACCTGGTGGCAGATCGCGCTATTGCGCGTCTTCCCCGCCACGCCGTACCGCTTCATGAACTACGTCGCGCCGCTGACGCCGATCGCGTTCGGACCCTACGTCGCCGGGTGCCTGGTCGGGACGCTGCCGCGCACCGCGTTTTTTCAGTACCTGTTCGCCGGCGCGGCCGGCGCGGCGATCGCCGGCGGCTTCACCTCGCGCCACATCGCGATGGGCTCGCTCGTCTTCGGCTCGACGCTCGTCGCGGGGTGGATCGTGGCGTCGAAGTTGAAGACGAGGCGCGAAACGAAGATTGAAGATCGAAGATTGAAGAATGAAGATTGAAGAATGAAGATTGAAGATTGAAGAATGAAGATTGAAGATTCAAAAACCGCGCGCGTGCCGGCCCCGCGACATATCGGGACGCGCGCATGAATCTCGCCGACGGCGTTCGCGCCGCCTTCTATCCTCTCGATCTTTTCATCGGTTTCGGCGCGCCGATCCTGTTGTACGCGCTCATTCGCGCAGGGCGGATCGACCCGTTTTACGGCCGCCTGTTCGCGCTCGGCGCGGCGCTGGGAGCGCTCTGGGAGATCCCCATCTTCGTGCTCAGCGCGTCATCATCGACCCCGATCATCGTGTGGATCCGCCCGCTGCCTCTTCACTGGTCGATTTTCCTCATCGCGCACACGCTTTGGGATGGCGCGATCTTCGTCGCCGGCGCCGGCCTGCTCCGCACGCTGTTCGGCCCGCGCGTCCTCGATGGGTTCCGGTGGCGCGAGCTTGCGTTCCTGATGGTTTGGGGCGTCGCCACGGCGATCCTCGTCGAGCTGTCCGCCATCGCGAACGACGCGTGGGTGTATCTCGAAACGTACGCGTGGAACCCGCCACTTTTCGAGTTCCGCGGACATGCCCTGACGTTTTTGATGCCCGCGGTCTGGCTTGCCGCATCGGCCGCGTTCTTCGCGATCGCGAGGCGCATGAAGCGCTCGGTGTAAGCCGCGTTACCGAGCTTGAATCTCACGCCGCGCGGCGCTATCGCGCTATCAAATTTTTCCGATTTCCGGTAGGATTATTCGTCTTTTTCGACCGCGACACGTGCGTCCCACGGGTGCATCTCGGTCGGATTTTTGAGGGAGCGATCGAAAAATATGGCTCGCAGAAAGACCCGCAATTTCAAGGTCGGCGCCGCCGGCGTCGGATGCGAATATCCGATCAGCGTGCAGTCGATGACCAAGACCGACACGCACGACATCCCCGCCACGATCAAGCAGATCGAGGAGCTGGCGACGGCCGGCTGCGACATCGTGCGTCTGGCGGTGGTGGATGCCGACGCGGCCGCGGCGCTGAAGCCGATTCGCGCCGCGTCGCCGATCCCGATGATCGCGGACATCCACTTCGACTACAAAATGGCGCTCGCGGCGCTCGAAGCGGGCGTGGACGGACTGCGCCTGAACCCCGGCAACATCGGCGCGCGCTGGAAGGTCGAGGAAGTGGTGCGCGCGGCGACCGACCGCGGCGTGCCGATCCGCATCGGCGTCAACTCCGGCTCGGTCGAAAAGGAGTTCCAGCGCAAATACGGCGCGCAGTCCGTCGAGGCGATGGTCGAAAGCGCGCTGTATCACGTCGGCATCCTGGAAGACCTGAATTTCCACGACATCAAGGTCAGCCTCAAGGCGACGAACATCGAGCGCAACGTGGCGGCCAACCGCGAGTTCGCCAGGCGCACCGACATCCCCCTGCACCTGGGCGTCACGGAGGCGGGAACGGTGTGGTCCGGCACGATCAAGAGCACCGCGGGCCTGGCGATCCTTTTGTCCGAGGGCATCGGCGACACGCTGCGCGTCTCGCTGACCGGCAACCCGGTCGAGGAGATCCGCGTCGGCTGGCAGGTGCTCAAGAGCCTGCAACTGCGCGAGCGCGGCGTGGAGATCATCTCCTGCCCCACGTGCGGCCGGCTCGAGATTCCCATCGAGGAGCTGTGCCACGAGTTCGAGCACCGGCTCGCGCACATCGACGCGCCGTTTCACCTGGCCATCATGGGCTGCGCGGTGAACGGCCCGGGCGAGTCGCGCGCCGCGGACCTCGGCATCGTCGCGCACAACAGCGGCGAGATGTACGTCTACAAGGACGGCAACTTCTGGAAGAAGGTCGGCTTCGACGACCTCGTTCCCGTCATCACGGACGAAATGGAACGCATGTACGAAGCCCGCAAGGCCGCCGAGGCGTCCGGAGAACCCGCGCACGCGGTGTAGTCAATTCGGAATGGCGAATGCGGAATGCGGAATGAAACGCTCGCCGCGAGCGTGACGATCCCCGGGAGCGCAGGCGTCCCGCCTGCTTGGAACCAAGGAACGCCGAATGCCTCCCGCCGAGCCAGATCACTCATTCCTAATTGCTGACTTGTAAAACGCAACGCGAGCCGCAATTTGTTTCGCATCCGGGAAAAGTGCGGTCGCAAGCGATAGAAAGTCTTGTTCCGAAAAGGTTTTTGATTTCTGAGCCTTCATACACCGACGGACTGCGTTTGGAAAATGCTGGTCAAGAATCGTTTGAGCGACCGTAGGCTGCGCATCAAAGACGAGATGCGCGACACGCCTAACGCACACACCGGCGCGATCGATAATTTGCGGTGCGACGAAAAAGTGTCCCAGAGCAAGGCGCCCCAAAGCTCTCCGGCGAAACGAAGAACGGACTCGGTGGCCTGCTCACGATTCGGCGCGGTTAAAATTGGCGTCTTCGCGAATTTCTCCTCGATCACGATGTTGCTCACGAGAAAGACGCACTCGATGACCTGGTCAGTACTAAGCGATTCTCGTTGCAGCAGCGAAAGCCACCATGGGACAATGAGTTTGTCGCGTTCCTCCCTCGGAAATCGCACGTCAATGAGTCGGCCAACCAAGGAGCCAAACGTGGGATCCGCGCGCAAATCAGCCGCGGTCACAATTCCCGTGCGTTCATGGCGCAGGTCGTCCAGGCGATCGTTCAAATGTTCAGGCGCCACGGGAATTCGAACGAAATTCCTCTTGATCATCGTCGCATAGATTTCGCTCTCCGCGCTGAGGCTAATGCGTCCCAGCGTCCGCCACACACGGAATAGGCCGATGCTCGAAAACGATTTCACTCCGAAGCGATAGTGAGCCATCGCCCTCAGGAAAATCTCATCGCAAAGATAGGCCACGCCCAAGTGTTGCGCCAAACGAATCGATTGGTTCGCATCGGCGATGGTCTCGACACCAGCGTTCGCTCCACGAGAATTTTCTACGCCATGTTCGCTCGCGGAACCCCCAAACAATCCACGCGACATGTGGATGCGAATTTTCGATTCATACCATTTTCGCCAATCCAGTAACCGGCGCGCAAGCGGGTGTGAACCAAAATACGGGTTGAATGCCGCGTCTTGAATAGCGCACCAAGTAGCCCAGGAAATGAAAATCAACGCGAACTGGTCTGCGAACCGCTCGAGAGTCCCGAAACGCTCGTCAAACTCTGCCAACGTGAACAAAGTGCTTAGATCGACGACAACCTCGTTGGCCTGCAGCACCTGGTTGCTTTCGGAATCGGCGTCGCCGTTAGCCGGAAAAACGAAGGCGGCGTAGGCCAAATCTGTTGTCGTTCTGCAGATGTCCCACATTTGAAAAATCGATCGCGATGGTCCGAAGGTCGACGCGCGAAACGATAAAGGAAAGGGAATTTCTTTAGCCTGCCGGCGAATCTTTTCTGCTTGCTGCTCGTACGGGAAAATTCGCTTGGAAAGTTCTGTGCGTATTTGTTCCAGGACTTCTTCGGGCGTCGCGTCCGGTCGCGTTGAGAACATCTGGAACCGGGGGTGATTCGGATATTTCTCGACGAACCTTTTCGCTCGACTTTGAAAGTCCGCGATCCAACGTTTAGCCTCGTCGTCGCCGATATCGAGTGACTTCGGACACGTGAGGAAATCGGCAAGGGCTTGCGCTTCGCCGTCGGCGTCTTCCGGTTCCAACAGCGACGCGAACGCATGGAGATTCCGCAAAATATCCCGCGCCGATTGACCGATTGTCAGATTCAGACAGTAAAGCTGGTAGTGAAGATCGCGTTTCAGTGCGTCGGTATCGGCAAATTCAAGGGCTCGCTGGGTCGATCGACGAGCGTCCTTTATCCGCCCAAGTTGGTAGAGCAATCGAGCATGAACGATCCATGCGTGCGGATCGTCAGGCTTTGCTTCCAGGTAGCGGGTTATTGATTTTTCACCGTTCTTGTAATCGCCGGTTGTCTCGTAAATTTCGGCCAGCGTTCTCAAGAAGGGTCGATACTCAGGGTAGTGCGACACACCTTCGGCAAGAACTTTCCTGGCCCGCGGCAAATCGTTAGCCAGCATGCACGCCGTCACAAATAGAAGGTATTGTCTTGGAGCAAGGCGGCGGTTGTCGCGTATGCTCTCGGCAAGCCCGATAACCTCGGCAGGGTTTTCAATTCCGATGACTCCGATGACCTGCAAAAGCATGGACTGGAGATGCAAGTCATCCGGAAAACGGCGCACACCGCCTCGTAGCCGGTCACGTTTTATATCGACCGACGTTCCCTCGTGCTCCTCGATGGCAAGCTCTGCGAGAAAGAGCTCCTTTGCTTGTCCCGGGAGTTCCAACAGTTGCTTTCTTCGCGTTTCGTAGATCTCGTTTTCGCCAAGGATTCGTGCGGCGACTATCGAAAGCCCAAGGGCAAAGCCCCTTTCATCTTCACTCCGAAAACCATCTTGCTCGCGCCGCTGCACTAATTCCAGTAGGTCATTCAATTCGCCGGCTTGGTTCAGTGCGATGAGGTAGTTTTTGAAGTGCGTGCCGCACGGATCGGCATCGAAAACCCTTTTGACAGCCGGAACCAGTTCGGTCGTTTTGCATTGCTTGGCAAATGCAAGCGCCAAGGCCGCTGTTACCGAAATCGAGTCGGGATGAAATGTCAAGAATGTTTTGCAGATTGCTTCCGCATCCGCGGGTTTACCGCGTAAACAAACAAGGTGAGCGTAAGTCGCAACAATCGGTTCACCTAAGAATGGCACTCCACTTCGCTGTAGAAGCTCCCAAGCGTGCTCAAAATATTTTTCCGCCTGACGTAGCTGATCAGGATTCGTTTGTGCCGAACCGTAGCCAATGACAACGTATTCGCGCGCGAGATCCATCGCCATTCGATGTTGAACCGCGCCGCACAATCCCCAGAACAGCGCGTCCTTTTCAACGTCGGATTCCAATTTTCGCGCTTCCGCGAGAATGACTTCCGCTTCGTCAAGACGGCCATGGTTGAGAAACGCCTCGGCGAGAATCGCCCGGAATGTTATGGGCTGTTTTGACCAATGCAAGGAATGCTTGAGACCGTCGATAGCTGCGTCCCAGTCGCCCTTTTCCACCCGACGCTCGAACTGTAGCAAGACTCCGATTTTCTCGTCAGGTGCCCTCGCAACGACCTGATCGACGCGCGCATCAAATTCATCGGAGACACCTCTCTTTTCGTCGCGCGCGATGAAGTGTTCTCGCAGAAGCAAAGCCAACTGATATTTCGGTTCGTGCGGCTGCAACTCGACCGCGCGTTTTGTGTAGCTCAACGCATCGCGGAACTTGTGCCGACGCTGTTCGAAGTCGCCACGCAAGACCCAATATTGCGCCTGGATTTCTGCGCTCGCGGCGTCGATACTTGAGGACAGTTCTAAAACGATTTGCTCAACCTCCGCTTCCTGATGTCTCTCAAGCGATTCCTTTGCGCGTCTCAGCTTTACGTGACGCCATTCATCTTCTGGCGTTCGGCGAATAAATCCGCCATCCGGTTGCTCGACGAGCAATTCACGTAGGAAACTATCTTTTCGGGTTTCCTCTCGAATTGGCTCCTGCAATTCGTAGGAATCGCTTGCATTAATTGCTGGATCAGGATCACGGCGGATTTCTGCGCCGAAATGAGCATTGCGTCGGCGACGCAATCGGCGTTCTCGGACAGCAGAAACAATGTCATGCAATGAATCGGAATCGAATGTCCGTTCAATAGGAATTCGAAGCGTCACACTTTCTTGTTCCTGCCATTTTTCATTCGAGGGCAATGCGTCTGAAATGAATGTCCAAAAAATAGGGGCTCGCTCATCGCCTAGATCGCAAACGCAGAGCAGGGAATCCAAGTCGGATTCCCTCAGGTAATTGATCGTGGTAACCATAATTTTCTCGCTGACGAAACGGTTTTCCTGCACGTATGCTGGCGACGAGTGCCCTTTAACCTGAATTTGGATCCGAGTACCCGTCACCGTATATTCGTCGACGACGTCGATGAGGAAATCCCAACCGAAGTCGGTTCCCTGGGTCGGCTCATTTTTTAGCCACGCAGCGGGAATATGGCGCCTCAACACTTCGGCGGCTTCTTTGCCTAACCGATCAGAGGACGACATCCGGGGAAACTTCTTCGTCATGAGTGACGCTTTGAACTCCTCGTTCGTCAGTGTATCCGATCAGAGCCAGTAGCCAATCCCCAACGCGGCGACAACAGGCTCCCCGCGAATTCGCAAAAGGCGAAACCTAAAAAAAAGGTCATAGACAAAATTGGAGAACAGTTATTATCGGATCACACGTAAAAACAGGCGATTTATGCGGAATTTGCCGAGCCGGCGCTCGGCGGACCCGGGCAAAGCGCTTGCTTACGCGCGCGCCTCCGTCGTCGCAATGAGCCAAGCTGGAGCTCGGCGCTCCCAGGAATATGCGGGCAAGCGCCCGCGATCCCCGCATCACCCTTTCGGCGTCGCGGCCATCAGCTCCTCGTCCGTCATCACCTTGATGCGTTGGTGGAACGACCACTGCTGCCCTTCCGGGTCGTCGAGCACGCAATTGCGGTCGCCGTAGAACTGATCGGCCGGCTCGCGCACGACCGTCGCGCCCGCGGCCTTGGCGTTTTCAAACAGCGCGTCGACGTCATCCACATAGACGCACACCAGCCCGTGCCGCGTGCCGCCGCGCTCCTTCGGGCTTGCGTGGCCGATGCCGTTGTCCATCGGATAGCGCATCTTCTCCTCGAACCCGAACGCGGTCGTCAGAAATTCGATCGCGGCTTCGGCGTCTTCGTAAAGCAGATACGGAATGATGCGCTGCGCGGGCTGCGCGACCTTGTCCGGCATGGCGGTCCCCCTTTGCGTTGTGGCGCCCCATGTTAGAGGCGCGAGCGCGCCTTGTCGGTGGGGTGATGGACGAAAATGGCGGTCAGCGGTCAGCGGTCAGCCAGGGCGAGCGAGATCCTTCGCTTCGCTCAGGATGACAGTTGCGGTGCCGTTGGGCACAGTTGCGGAGCCGTTGGGCACAGTTGCGGAGCCGCTGCGGCACTGACGTTGCCGACGACCGATTAGCCGGGGCGGGATCGACCGCGCACTCCGTCCGCCTTCGCTTTCGCTTCGGCGGGACTTCGTTTGCGGCCCTGACATCGCCGCGCCTCCGCGCACTCTGCGGCTCCGCGTGAAACCTGCGATGACCTTTCCGTCTTTCTACGCCCGTGCCGAAACGATCAGCGAATGCGCGGTCATTTCATCCGGTTTCGGGACGCCCAGCAGCTCGAGCATCGTGACGCCGATGTCGGCGAGGACGCCGCGCGGCACGAGCCGGGCGCCGCGCATGGCGTCGCACACGAGGATGAACTCCACGTCGTTCAGCGTATGCGAGGTCTGCACCTTGCCCGTTACGGGATCGCGCATGCGGTCGGCGTTGCCGTGATCCGCGGTGACAAGGGCCGCGCCGCCGCGCGCGAGCACCGCGTCGCACACGCGCCCCACCGCCTGATCCACCGCTTCGATCGCGCGCACCACCGCCGGGAAATCGCCCGTGTGGCCGACCATGTCGCCGTTGACGAAATTGATGACGATCGCGTCGTACGTGCCTGCCAGGCGTTCGGGCGTCTCGTCGTAGCCGGTCTGCGGATACAGGTGCGTTCCTTCCGCGCGCCTCGCGGCCTCGCGCACGGACGCGATGCCGTGCGTCACCGCGTGGACCACGAAGTCCGCGATCTCCCGCGCGCGAAGTTCCGGCATTTCGTTTTCGGGCACCTTGGGGCTGTCGATGAGGATGCGCTCCTCGCCCGGCCACGCCTTTTGCCCCTTGCTGTTGAAGAAGCTCGTGACGTGCGCGAACTTTTGCGTCTCGGAGATGCGGAGTTGCCAGACGCCCGCCTCCGAGAGCACCTCGCCGGTGATGCGCGCCATGTTCATCGGCGGCAGCACGTAGTTTTCGAACGCGTCGTAGTAGCGCGTGAGCCCCACGAACAGCACGTCCGGCTTCGCGCCGCGGTCAAAGCCGTCGAACGGATCGTCGCAGAACGCGCGCGTAAGCTCGATCGCGCGATCCTGCCGGTAGTTGAAGAAGATCACCGCGTCGCCGGCGCGGATCGGGTGCGCGCCCGAACCGGAGTCGATGATCGTCGGCGCGATGAATTCGTCGGTCTCCACGAGGCCCGGCTCCTTGCCCTTCGCTTCCGCCGCCGCGAGCGCATCGTCCGCGCGCGCATACGCGGCCTTGACGGCGTCCTCGGCGGAGGTCGCCGTGCGTCCCTCGCCGGCGACGAGCGCGCGATACGCCTTTTCGACGCGCTCCCAATTTTTGTCGCGGTCCATCGCGAAATAGCGGCCCATGACGCTCGCGAATTTTCCGACGCCCGTCTCGCGCATCTTCGCGTTCGTCTTTTCGATGTACGTCAGCGCGCTTCGCGGCGGGGTGTCGCGGCCGTCGGTGAACGCGTGAACGAACACGTCGGTCACGCCGTTTTTCGCGGCCATCTCCAGAAGTGCGAACAGGTGCCGGTCGATCGCGTGCACGCCCTGATCCTGCAAAAGGCCCATCAGGTGCAACGCGGCGCCGGGTTTTTTCGCCTGCTCCATCGCGGCGAGAAGGCGCGGCTCGTCGAAGAACTTTCCCGAGCGGATGAGCTTGTCGACGCGCACCTGCTCCTGCTCGACGATGCGCCCGGCGCCCATGTTGAGATGGCCGACTTCGCTCGATCCTTGCGAGCCCGCCGGCAGGCCGACGTCCTCGCCCGCGCAGCCGAGCCGCGTGTGCGGATACGCGCTTTTGAATCGATCGATATTCGGCGTATGCGCCGCGGCGATGGCGTTGCTGGGGTCGTCGGGATCGCCGATCGCCCAGCCGTCACGGATAATCAGGACAACGGGCCGCGGGCCTGTGGACATATTTTTTCCTTTCACGCGCATTTTCCGCTTTTCATTTCGAAGCGCCGGATTATAATGAGCCGCTCGTTTTACCGCCAATTGGCTTTTGTTGAAATTTTTTGCGGCAAAGCACCCGCTTTGGCGGGTATCTACGGAAAAACAAAAGCGAATTTGTCACGCCAGGCGACAAATCGCCGCCCGCGACGCCGCGTTATAGCACGCGCGGAGCGCGATTTGCCAAGGAGATGCGCATGAGCTTCGACGACGACGACACCCGTCATCGGCCGATCATCCGCAAACCCGAGCGCGGCCCGGAGGGCGACACCCAGGGCGAAGCGGCGCGCCGCATCGTACCGCCGCGCGACCCGGAGCTCGACCGCCCGATCTTCCGCCGCCCGCAGGAGAGCGCGCCCGCGCAGCCGGAGCGCCCGGTCCGCCGCGCGATTCGCCCGTCGGACCTGCCGTCGCATCCGGATCGGCTGGGTGGATCGCGCGCCTCCACGTCGCCGTGGCCGAACTCGCCATCGCGCCCCGGCGCGCCGGCGACAATCGCGCCGACGCGGCAGATCTCCCAGACGCGTTCCGTGCCGACGCACGCCTCGGTGTCGCGCAACCGTGCGATGCAGGCGAACCTCGCGCCGCTGCCGTTCAAGTCGCTCGCCACCGGCATCGCCGCGCTCGACCAGCGCACCGGGGGCCTTGCCGCCGGGACGTTCAACGCGCTCGCGGGGCAGGAGGGCGAAATCCGATCGCACATCGCGAGCTTCATCGCGCGCAACGTCGTCGCGGACGGCGGCCGCGTGCTGGCGTTCGTGTCGCCGTTCGAGGCGAGCTACTGGACGCCGATGCCCGGACTATCCGTGGAGACAAGCATCTCGCATTCGCTGGATTCGATCCTTGACGCGGTGTCGCAGGCGCAACGGCTGGATCTTCTGGTCATCGATCCGCTGCACGGCATCGAGACGCCGCGCGAGCGGGACCGCATCGCCGCGATGGACGAGGCGATCGCGATGCTGATCGACGCCGCGCGCGCCAAACGCGCGACGATCCTCGCCGCGACGCACCTGTCCGATCGCGCCGCGCACCACGGCGGCGTGTCGATGCACCCGTGGATGTTCAAGGACGTCTCGTGCCTGATCGACCTGTCCGCGCTCGTGCTGATGCAGCGCCAGCAGCGCTCGGGCCGGCGCGAGATCCTGGTCTACCGCCGGGGCGTCACCAACCGCGTCGGGAGCCTTCCGTCGTTCGTACTGCCGCTGAACCTGTAGGCAACCGTCGCTTTCGGCGGTACACAGAGAAAACAGAGGAGACACAGAGAGCACGGAGTTGAAATTTGGTTTGAATCTCCGTGTCCCCTGTGGCTTCCCCGTGCTTTCCGTGTACCGTCGGATACCGCCCGACGCCTAAAACGACATTCCCTTCTCCCGAAAAATTTCCTCGTAGATCGCGAACACGCGCTTCGCCCTCGCTTCGTGCGTGTGGTTGGCGAGCACGTCGGCGTACGCCGCGTCGGTTAGACGCGCGCGAAGGTTTGCGTCGTCCGCGAGGCGCGCGAGCGCGGCGGCCATCGCCGCGGGATCGCGCGGGGGAACGACAAGCCCGGTCTGCCCGTCGCGCACCAGCTCCGCGTTGCCGCCCACGTCCGTCGTGACGACCGGCACGCGGCAGGCCATCGCCTCGCGCAGCACGCCGGAGACGCCTTCGCCGGCAAACGACGCGATGACGAGCGCGTCGGAAGCGGCGAGCAGATCGGGCACGTCGTCGCGATAGCCGAGGAACCGAATGTTCGCGTCCGGCAGGCCGAGATCGCGCGCTTTTTTTATGGACGATCCCGCGTCGCCCTTGCCCGCGAAAAGGTGCACGGCGGCCGGGTGCGTTTTGGCGAAAATCGCGGCGGCGCCGATGTAGTCCTCGTGCCCCTTTTGACGCACCACATTCGCGACCATCAGCGCGACGAACGCGTCCGCCGGCACGCCGAGCGCCTCGCGCACGGGCGCGCGCCGGCCGGGCCGCGGCGCGAATCGCTCCACGTCGACGCCGCCGTACACCACGCGGATTTTTTCGCGCCGCACGCCCGCCTTTTCCATCACCTCCGCGATGTCGCGCGAGACGACGATGATGCGGTCGAGGCGTTTCGCGTTGTACTTGAAGCGGTTGGCGCGAAGCGGGAAGTTGACGCCGCGTGTCGTGACGACGGCGGGTATCGCAAGGCCGATCGACGCGGCGAGCACAAGCGAAAGGTCGCCGCCCTTGTGCGTATGGACGATGTCGTATCGTTCGCGGGCCAGCCGGCGGCGCATCCGCGCGATTTCGGCGGGATTCCACCAATGGTCCGGGCGAAACAGGCAAACCGGCACACCGAGACCGGCCAGCATCGTGAGGCGGCGATCCGCGAGATCGCCACCGCCCTTTCCGGAAAACGCGGCGTGCACGGTCGCGCCCGCGGCCACGAGGCTCCTCGCGAGCAGATAGAGCTGCATCGACCCGCCGGAACCGATGCGTGCGTGGCTTGTGGTGAGAAGGATTTTCTTGTCGCCGATCACCGCTTCCTCGCGTAAAACGCGAGCGATGTTAGAATGCGTCGCCGTCAAACGCCATTCCCCGCCGCGTCCGATGCGGCGCGGCGACAAGGAACATGAGGCGCCACCCGACATGCCGCCGCGTAATCGATCCGCCGCCTTCGCCTTGTGCGCGATGGCGCTGTTTGCCGGGGCTTGCGGCAGGGCGCCGGACGGGACGCCGACGATGAACGCGCCCCCCGCGAAGCTGACGGTCGTCACGTACAACCTGTGGCACGGCCTCGACCCCAAGGGCACGCTGCGTTTTCGCGAATACGAGACGCGGGAGGAGCGCGAAAAACGGCTCGAGGGTTTCCTTGCGCACGCGCGCGCGGCGGATGCCGACGTGCTGTTGCTGCAAGAGGTCAACCCGGCGGATTCGCGAACGCGCGCCATCGCGCGCGCGCTCGATTTCGACGCGGTGTGGGGTCTCGATAACGCGGGCATCAAGATCGGCCCGGTCGGGTTGCCCGCGAATTTCCGTTCCGGCCTCGCGATTCTGGCGCGCAAGGGACTTGGATTGACCGGGCTTGGGCGCGCGAAGCTCTCGGGCAAGCCGGGGCAGTTCACCGGCCGCTTGTTGTCGTTTCAGCTATCGGAGCTGCGCTACCTGCTGGCCGCCCGGATTCAGGTCGGCGCACAGCCCGTCATTCTGGCGAATACGCATCTGCACCACGGGCCGGAGGTGACCATCGCGACGCAGACGGCGGTGGCGAATCTCGTCGGCGACGGCGTCATCGGCCGCGCGCGCGGCGACGAAATCCTGGCGACGATCGATCGCGCTTCCGCGCGACGCCGCGCGGAGCTTGGCCGCGCGATGGAATTTCTCGCGGCGCACGGCGCCCAAAACACGCCGGTCATCTTCGGCGGCGATTTCAACGCCTCGCCCGACGCGGCGGAGATCGCCTGGTTGACGGGCGCGATGAATTTTTTGTCCGTCACGCGCGACGCGGGCGAGGAATTTTTCCCGACGTGGGATTGGGAGCGCAACCCGAACACGCACCGCATCGCGGATTTCACGCCGGTCAACACCTTCGGCGAGGCGATCGACAGGACGTTGCAGGGGCTCGAGATCGGCCTGTCGCGGCGAATCGACTACATCTTCACACGCGGGTTGCCGGCGGGCTGGCGCGTCGAGGAGGCGGGACCCTTCGCGCGCGAGGCGCACGAGGACATCTGGACGAGCGACCACATCGGTGTGATGGCGCGGGTGGAAGTCGGAGACAGGAAATAGGAATTAGAAAATATCGGGCCACCGCGCGCGCCGCGCGCGTGTTGTTTTTCAATGCACCCTTGAATCCGCGCCGCAAATTCCTTAATCATCCGTGCGCGCAATTTTGAACGGTCGTTCAAGGAGCTCGATGACTCTCGATATCGATAAGCGATTTCCCGGCGGGCTCGTCGAGGTGGTGCCCAACGTCAGCGAGGGCCGCGACCGGGCGGCGATCGACGCCATCGCAAACGCCGCCGCGCACACGACGGGCGCGATTTTGCTCGACGTGTCGTCGGACGCGGACCACAACCGCACGGTGCTGACGATCGTCGCGCCGCCGGACGCGGCGGTCGAGGCGGCGTACAACGTCGTCATCGCGGCGGCCACTTACATCGACATCCGGAAGCACACGGGCATCCATCCGTGGGTCGGCGCGGCCGACGTGGTGCCCTTCGTTCCGCTCGGGCGCGCGTCGATGGAGACGTGCGTGGATCTTGCCCGGCGCCTTGGCGCGCGCGTCGGCGAGGCGCTCGCCATTCCCGTTTATCTTTACGAAGCCGCCGCGACGCGCACCGAGCGCCGCGTGCTGGCGAACATTCGCCGCGGCGGGTTGCGTCAACTGGCGCGGCTGATGTCGGACGATCCCGCGTTCGAGCCCGATTTCGGCCCAAGCGCGCCGCATCCGCACGCCGGCGCGATGGTGACCGGCGCCAGGCCGTTTCTGATCGCGTTCAACATCCATCTGGACGGGGGCACGATCCGCGAAGCGCGCGCGATCGCCCGCGCCGTGCGCGAGTCGTCCGGCGGGCTCCCGGCGGTGCGTGCGTTGGGATTGTCGCTGGCCCAGGCCGGCGTAACGCAGGTTTCGATGAACCTGACGGATTTTCGCGTCACGTCGGTTTACGCGGCTTTCGACGCGGTCACGGGCGCGGCGGCGCGGCTTGGCCTTGCCGTCAAGGACAGCGAACTGATCGGCTTGATCCCCGAGGCGGCGCTGGAAGGGGACGATCCCGCACGCCTTGTCATCCGCGATTTTTCGCCGGACCGGATTCTCGAAAACCGGCTCGCGCGGGTTCTCGGCATCAATCGGCATAGGGGCTCCGAGGAATAGCCTCGGAGTTCCCCTGCCACACCACCGGACAAGCGGGTCCGCATCCGGCGGTTCGGCGAGTTGAGGTCACGCGGCCAGCCGGGGGACTCCCAACTGGTCGAAGTAGCGGATG
>JAIOHV010000134.1 GCA_019912885.1 bacterium | reverse complement strand
GTCCGAAGCGCGTCGAGATCGCGGATCATCTCCTCGAGCTGCTGGTAGCGCCTGGCGCGGTCGTGTTCGAGCGCCTTCAGGACGACCTGCTTGAACGGATCGGGCACGGCGGATTCGCGGAAGTGCTGCGGGCGGATGCCGGTGAGCATCTCGAAGAACATCGCGCCGATGGAGTAGATGTCGGTGCGGTGATCGACGTGCTTGGAGTCCTTGAACTGCTCAGGCGACGCGTAGGACTGCGTTCCCATCACCATGCCCGTCATTTCCTGCGCCTTCATGTCGTCCAGGCGCGCCAGGCCGAAATCGGCGATCTTCGGCATGCCGTCGGCGGTGAGCAGCACGTTCGCGGGCTTGATGTCGCGGTGGATGACGCCGCGGGCGTGGGCGTAGGCCATCGCCTTGCAGATCGGAATGACGAGCCGGATGGCGACCTTGCCCTCCAGCGCGCCCTTTTTCCTGAGGAGGCGATACAGGTCCGTGCCCTCGACGAACTCGGTGGTGATGTACAGGCCCTCGGCGTCCTCGCCGATGTCGTAGATCTGGATGATGTTGGGGTGGTTCAGCGCGGCGATGGACTTGGCCTCGCCCAGGAAGCGCTTGATGACGAGCTTGTTGTCGCGGGCGAGCACGCGTTTGAGCGCGACGACGCGGCCGAGCATGGAGTCGCGCGCCTTGTAGACGACGCCCATGCCGCCGCGCCCAAGCTCGGTGACGATTTCGTATCGATCGGCGGCGCTTGCGGCCATGGCTTCCCGTTTCCCGTGCGGCGTGCGCGACAACGATAACGGCGGGTGGGCGGTTGATCAAGGAAGCAGCTGTGTGTTGCGCCCGTTTGCCATGTCCGCAAAGCTGGGCGAAAATTCAAGCCGATGCGAAAACGCAAGTCATTTCAAGGCGAGAAGGATAGAAAATGAATTCGTTTTATATTCAATATCGAGATCGAAAAAAATAATCCGACAGGATGATCCATTTAATGGCAGAATTGCACCGTTCAATGAGGGTGGGCGTATGCGCGTCGCCGAAAAATGGTGGCGGTTGAGCAAGCGGCGAAAAGGCGCTTCTCATCCCCTCGCGTACGTCGCCCGCCTCGCGACGCTCCTCCTCCTCGCCCTCCCGCTTCTCCTCGCGCTCCCCGGCTGCTCGTGCGGCGACGATGACGACAGCGACAACGTGTCCACGCCGATCGACGACGACGATACGAATGGCGACGACGACGATTCGGGATTCGACGACGACGCCGGGGGTGACGATTCGGCCCCGGACGACGACGCGGACGACGACTCCGACGATGACACCGACGACGATTCGGATGACGACCTCGTTTATTCCTGCGAAATGCTGCCCGATCCTCCCGTCTGGAGCGACATCTGCCCGAAGTCCTGGCCGGTGGACGATCCGATCGGCGGCGAGCTTTGCATCATCGGCGGCGGTCGAGGACTCGAGGAAAACGATGTTCAGGTCGGGTCGGACGGGAACATCTACGCGCTCGTCTCTCTTGGCGGC
>JAIOHV010000133.1 GCA_019912885.1 bacterium | reverse complement strand
GCGTAGCGGAGTACGCGGTCGCGTACGCGCCGGTGTCAGGGCCGCAAACGGAGCGCAGCGGAGTGCGCGGTTGGCAACGAGCCAGCAAAAAGGCAGGCGAAGGCGGTGATGCCGGGGCGGGGTCGACCGCGCACTTCGCCGCCCCGCTCGGAGCGGGGCGGCTGCGTTTGCGGCTCTGACGGCGCAGGCCGGCGCCGCTACGCGAGGCCGGCGAGGGTCCAGGCGATGGCGATAAGGCCGGCGAGGACGAAGTGGCCGTCGACGACGAGGTCGCGGCGGACGACGCTGACCTTTTCGAGGTTGTAGCCGCGGCGATGGAAATAATACGCCTCGCCGGCAACCCACAGGCCGAACAGGCCCGCGAGCGGCGGGAGGATGCCCGTGACGGCGGAAAGGACGAGAAGCGCGGCGAGCGAGCCGGCCGCGTATTTGAGCCCCTGGGCGGTTTTCTTTTCGCCGTAAACGAGCGGAATCGTCTCGCGGCCGACCAGGCGATCGGCGTTCATGTCCGTAAGGTCCACGATGACCGAACGCATGCCGGTGGCCAGGAACAGGAACAGGAACGTCGCGAGCGTGGCGGGCAGGTCGCGATGCTCGGCGAGGAAAAACAGCGGGAAGACCGTGACCATCGCCCAAGCGGAGGCGACGAAGAAGTTCTTGCTGGCCGCGATGTCCTTGAGCCGGCGGAAACGCACCTTCGCGAAGCGGCGCGGCACGACGCGCACGGAGTAGAGCAGGCCGAGCACGCTTGCGGTGAGGATCAGAAGGAACGGCAGCACGCCCATCGCGATGCTGATGCCGATGGCGACCGCGGCCGACACGACGCCCGCGCCTTTCATGAGGGCGGTGTGCTTTTCGTAGAAGCGCGCGCGCTTGGGATCGTCGCGGAACTGGTCGAGCGTTTTTTCGGTGAAGCGGTTCAGGACGTGCATCGAGAACACGTAGCAGAACACGAGCCAGAAAAACGACGCGGCGAACGGCACGCCCTGGAGGCTCGCCGCCACGTAACAAAGCGCGCCGGCGGCGAAGCTCGTGAAGACGCTGGTGACGGCGAGCGTTTCGAGCACGCGCTTGGCCTTGGCGAGCACGGGCGATTTGCTCTCGTCCTCGAGCGTTTTCAGATACGCCATGACGCGGTCGATCGACCAGGAAGGCGTGCTGGCGCCGGCGGTGACGCCGACCCGCGCGTAGGGCGTGAAGTCCACGCCGATCAGCTCGTCTTCCGTTTCGATGTGCCACGTCGGCAGGTTGAATTCCTCGCGCGCGATCTGCGCGAGGCGCTGCGTGTTGCCGGAGTTCTTTCCGCCGATGACGATCATCGCCTCGACCTGGCCGCAGATCTCGAGGATGTCGGACTGCCGCTCCGTGGTCGCGTCGCACATGGTGTCGCGGATGACGACGCGGTCGCCGAAGCGCTCGCGCGCGGTCGCCATGATGCGCTGCCATTCCTGGACGTTGGTGGTGGTTTGCGTCACGAGGATGAACGGCCGGTCCGGGGGGATTTTGTCGAGCTCGTGCTCGCCCTCGATGATGAGGTAGTTGTTCTCGCCCGCGTATCCGATGATGCCGAGCACCTCGGCGTGGTGCTCCTCGCCGTAGATGACGACGAAATGCCCCTTGCGCGCGTAAGCGCCGACGGCCTTCTGCACGCGCTTCACGATGGGGCAGGTGTTGTCGAGGATCTTGTCGGCGCGCTGTTCGAGCTCGGCATAAACCTGCGGCGAAACGCCGTGCGACCGGATGATGGCAAGCCCGCCGTCGACATCGATGACGTCTTTTGCGGTGTGCACGTCGCGGTGCGAAAGCAGATCAACCACCTGCGGGTTATGGACAAGCGGCCCGAGGGTGGTGACCTTGCCTTCCTTGCCGACGTCGACCTCGAGGGTTTTGTTCAGCGCCAGGCGCACGCCCCAGCAAAAGCCGGCGGTCTTGGCGAGGATGAATTCCAAATCGGCTCCTATGAACGCACCCCGGAGGGGTGCTCCTACACATCGCGATCCAACACATCGCACCCCGGCGGAGTGCTCCTACACCGTTGCGGGGGCGCGATAAACGACCCCCTCCGGCTTGATTCGGCCATCGCGAATCCGCCGTTTTTGGCGGACGCAGTATATCGCGAGCCCGGCGGCGGCGCCAATCATGGCGACGCTGATCCACTGGCTTGTCGAGAGGGGTCCGAAGGTGCCCCGGCTGACGTCGCCGCGCACGGATTCAATGGCGAAGCGGCCGACGCCGTACATCGCAAGCTGGATCGCGAACAGCTCGCCGTAGATGCGGTTTCGCTTTTTCTCGCGATAGATCATCACCGTGGCAAACATGCAAAGGCCGAAAAACGCCTCGTAAAGCTGCGTCGGATGGAGCGGCTGCGCGCCCCAGACCTTGTCCGGGCGCGATCCGTCGGGAAAAACGACCCCCCAGGGAAGCGAGGTCGGCTCGCCGTAGCAGCAGCCCGCCATGAAGCAGGCGAAGGTCCGATGGATGGCGAGGCCGAGGCCGAAGTACGTCGCGGCGATATCCATGAGCGGCAAAAAAGGGTGTTTTTTGTAACGGACATAGCCATACGTGCCGGCCATGGCGCCGAGGTATCCGCCGTACATGACGATGCCCTGCCTGCGGTTGAAAAGCCGGGAGGGGTCCGCGAGGTACGTGCCGGGGTGGACGATCACGTCGATGAAGCGCGCGCCGACCATGAGGCCGATGACGGTCCACACGAGCATCGTGAGGATGAGTTCCGGGTTGAAGCCTTCCCTCGCGGCGCGGCGCGTGGAGGCGACGGCGCCAAACAGCAGCGTCAGCGGGAAGAACACCTGGAAGAAGTGGATATCCGTGTCGCCGATGGAGAACAGGATTGGATGCAACTGGCTACCTTCGTCCCGAATTCATGGACGCGCCGGGCGCGCGGTCCGTTCAAAAATGGCGGTAAATTTTAGCGGAAACGGCGCCGAAATGAAATCAGACCAATTGGGAAATGGGAATGCCCATCGCAAGCCCATTCGTCATTCGTCAATCACAAACCGCCTTGCAATTTGTCGCGGGCGCGGTCGTAGGCGGTGTAGGCGGCGACGAGATGGCAAACCCAACCGAGTGCGCCGCCGGTGCCGATCCAGAAGCCGGGCGTGATGACGAGCCAGAAGATGCCGCGCCAGAAGTCGCCGTTGTAGATCTGACCGACGCCGGGGATGACGAGCGAGAGAACGGCGGAGGTGCCGGGCTGGTCGGTTTTCGGCAAAACGATTCCTTTCCGGAGGGGTGAATCCATAGATTACACCGATTTCACGGATTCTGAAGGCGTCGCGGCGCGTGGGGGGAGGCTTGTTTTCGAAGCAGGTGAGGACACCTGCGGTCCCGGGGAGGGGCCGCGCGAGTCGAAGGGCGCGCGTGGTATTTGGGGGCGCGGCGGCGAGACGGCGTTCGCAAGGCCGAGCTGGCGCTCGGCGGACTCAGGGTCAGCAGCCGCAGCCGCAGCTTGCTTCGTCGTCGTTCTTGCGCTCGGCACCGGCGTCCGGGAGGAGGTCGGTGTCGTCGTCGGAGGAGGCGTCGTCGTCGCCGCCCGTGTCGTCATCGTCCGGGAACGGCGAGCCGCCGGTGTCGTCCGTGTCGTCGTCGGGCAGGCCGTCGTCGCCCGTGTCGTCATCCGCGTCGTCGTCCATATCGTCGTCCGTATCGTCGTCCGCGGTATCGTCGTCGGTGGCGTCGTCGTCATCGCCGGGGATCGTCGTGGTGGTCGTCGTCGATGTCGTGGTGGTCGTGGTGGATGGTTGAGTTGTCGTCGAAGACGTTGTCGTCGTTGTCGTCGTTGAAGATGTGCTTGTGGTTGTTGTCGATGTCGTCGTCGATGAAGACGTTGTCGTTGTGCTTGTGGTTGTTGTCGTGGTGCTCGTCGTTGTCGATGACGACGTTGTCGTGGTCGTCGTCGTACTCGTCGTTGTCGATGTCGATGTAGACGTTGTGGTTGTCGTGCTTGTGCTTGTCGTCGTTGTCGTCGGCTGCGTCGTGGTCGAAGTCGAAGTGCTCGTCGAAGTAGACGTCGAAGTGCTCGTCGTCGTGGTGGTCGTGGTCGTGGTTGTGGTCGTAGAAGTTGTCGTGGTCGTCGTGGTGGTGGTCGTCGTGGTGGTCGTCGTGGTGGTCGTGGTCGGGACGACGCGGAAGTTCGCGGTGGTGAACGCGGTGTTGTTGAGCGTCTTGCGGTTGTCCGCCGCTTCGGGATCGCCCTCGACGATGCCGGTGACGCGGCCGTCATGGATGCCGTCGGGATTCGACCAGCGCAGGATGCGCGTGCAGCTTCCGCCGTTGTCGGTGCACCGCGTGTTGTAGGCCATCACCGTGCGCCAGCCCGCGGCCTCGTCGACGTAACCGTGATTGTATTTGTACGGGAAATTGTCGGTGTCATCGACGTATCGGTCGTGGCGCGCCGACATGTTGTGGCCGATCTCGTGCCCAAACGTGTAGTTGCCGGTCGCGCACGAGAGCTTGGTGACGGAGAAGCCGGAGTCCTCGAAACCGGGCGAGATGACCGACATGATGTAGGCGATGCCGCAGCCGCTGCCGGTGTTCGAGATGAGCACGACGAGATCGGCGAAGAGCGTATCCCGCAGCGCGTGAAGCTCGTCCATGTTGCCGTCGTTCTTGAATCGCAGGCGCGCGAGGTCGATCGACATGTCGAGCGTGGACTCGGTGTAGGCGGTCTCAGCCGTGCCCACGAGGCGCAGGCGGTGATTGACGCCGCTGTCCTCGTACCCCTGGTTTGTTTCGTCGACGGCTAACTGGATGACCGCGCCGATGTCGGGTACGGCGCCCGCGGCGGCGGGGGTGTAGGCGACGAGTACGTCGACCAGGGAGCCGTCGTCCACCGAGCCGACCGGCGGCGCGGCGGCAGCGGTATCGGCCGGCGCGATGACCTCGTGCGCCGGTCCGGTTTCGCATTCGGGGAACGCGGCGCCGTCGACCTCGATGACGTCGTGCAGGCCGTCGAAACGCGGGCGGATCTGATAGAGCGCGCCGCCCGCGCCGATGTTGCCGGTGACGCGCCCGTCCCTCACGACGAGCACGACGTGCGAGATTTCCTCGCCGGCCACGCGCCCAAACCAGGTGAAATCGCGCGGGCCGCGCCGAACGACGCGCTCACCCAACGCGAGGAATTGCGCATCGTCAAACAGCGGCAGGAAAATCTCGTCGCGCGCGCCGAGCGCGCCGCCTTCGATGGCGACCGGCCGCAGGCGCGCGGCCTCGCCGGGTCCATCGGCGCGCGTGTCCACGCCCAGGGCGCGATCGTCGATGTCGATGAGGAAATCGGTGATAAGCCGCGCGGGGGCATCGCCGCCGCCCGGCGCGGTCAAGCCCGCGACGGTCGACGCCGCGTCAACCGGGCGAGCGCCGGGATCGACGTCGCACGCGGCGGCGAAGACGAGCGCGCACGCGAGCGCCAAAATCGCGAAACGCGGCGCGCGGGCGCGGCGGGCATCAAAGCTGGAACGCACGATTCCCATCCCCACAGGTATCGGTAAAACGATGGCGACTGTTTACCCGAAAACCGGGCGGGTGGCCATGCGGGCCGGCTTACGGTTCGAAGCGCGCCACGCTCCGAGACGGAGCTTCCGGGATCGGGTTTGGCGTATAAGCGGGCCAGCGGCCCGCGGTCCCAGGGGCGGTGTCAGGGCCGCAAACGGAGCGAAGCGGAGTGCGCGGTTGCGTCCGCGCCGGCAAATCACCTTCGAAGCAGGTGAGGACACCTGCGGTCCCGGGGAGGAGCCGACGCGGGAAAATGCGAGCGCGTTATTTGGGGGCGCGGCGGGAAGAGCGCGGTTGAATCGAAGCAGGTGAGGACACCTGCGGTCCCGGGGGGAAAATTCGAAGCAGGCGGGACGCCTGCGCTCCCGGCAAGGGACTCGGTCGATCCTCGATCCTCGCTAGAAAGCGATTTGCGTCTGGAAGAGTAGCTCGTCGTCGGCGATGCCGGTCTGCGTGTCGGCGAGTTTTTTGTTCATCACCTCGTAGGCCTCGGCTTTGTAAACATAGTTCACGGACAGCATCGCGTAGTAGGACTCGATGTAATAGTTGAGGCCCGCGGTGATGTGCGTGATTTCGTCTTCGTCGCCGTGCGTATCCGCGTCGTTCGTGAGGTCGGGGTCGAGCCAGTCGTATCGCGCGACGAGTTCAAGGGGCACGCCCTGATTCTTGAAGTTGAAAGCGAGCATGGCGTACCAGGAGGCCGTGTCGTATTCGAAGGTGTCGTCGGGGCGTTCGCCGTTGGGATCGTCGGACGGGCTGTTGTCGAAACGCACCTGCTCGTACATGCCCTCGGCGAAGACGTTCAGACCGACTTGCGAGAGGTAGACGAGGCCGGCGTTGGCGATGCCGACGCGCGCGTTGTGCTCTTCCTTCTCGCCTTCCTTCACCTCGAAGTAGTCGAGCGGGGTGCCGTACCAGTAGCCGCCGAACAGGCGCAGGCCGTCGATCGGCTTGACGGCGAGCGAACCGTAGACGTCCTTGGCGGTGTTCTCGTCGTCCCACTGGTCTTGCGTGTTCGTGCCAAGGGGCGCGCCGCCGCGATCGAAGGGATTGAGGGCGAGGCTGATTTCCTGGCGGCCGTTCGTCGCGCCGAAATCGACATCGACGTATTTGTGCGAGACGGAGACCTGCGCGCCGGTCTGGCGCTGCACGCCGAGCCAGTCGTTCATCTGCGGCAGGCGGACGAGAAAGGTGTTTCCCTTGAACATCGGGTTCCAGTAGGTGAACCGGGGGTTGTAGCGCCCGAACGCGATCGACGTGTACGGGATGTAGGAAAACGCCATCAGCGCGTCGAGCGTGCGCGGGCCGGCTTCGTCGGCGAGCTCCATCTGGAGGAAGTAGCCGACGCGGTCGTCCACGACGTTGCCCCGGAAGGTGAGGCGCGCGCGGCGGATGACGAATTCGAGGTCGGATTCGCGATCGACCGCGGCGCGGATGTTGCGCTCGCCGGCGTCGATCGCGCCGTCGCCGTCAAGGTCCGCGTCGACGGTCTCGAGGATCTCGTCGCCGATGTAGTAATTGAGGCCGACCTGCAAGAGGCCGCCGATGGTGAGGTTGCCGAATCCGACCCGGGCCGGCTCAAGCTCCGCGTGCGCCGCGCCGGGCGCCGCAAGCGCGAAAACGACGATCGCCGCCGCGATGAACGAGGCCTGGCGCGCAAGGGTCATGGGCACCTCCGGGGGAGTTTCCGGGACGTTATCGAGGGGGAGGAAGGGGGTCAAGGCTGGAAGAACAAGAGGCTGAAAGACTGAAAGCCGGAAAGGCTGGAAGGTCGTCGCGGAATCGCAAGTCTACGGAACACGGAGGGCACGGAGGAGAAACGGAGGACACGGAGGAGACACCGAGGACGCGGAGCGAACAGAGCCGCGACCGTCAGGGAGCGGTCGCCCGCTTCGAAGTGGCGAGCCGGCTGTCGGGAGGGGAAGCCCGGCGGCTTTTCCAAGTGGCCATCTCGCATGGAGTACGGGGAGGCCGCTTGCTTACGCGCGCGGCTCCGTCGCGGCCGCCATCAACTCACCAAAACGCGGGGCGGTGCGTGTTGTGGTGGAGGGCGTAGCGGAGCGCGTCGAGGGCGTGGTCGTCGCGCTTTTCGGGCTCCTCGGAGGCGGCGTCGTCGTTTCGCCAGCGGTAGGCGGGCAGCTCGGAGAGAAGGTGCGTGCATCGTTCACTCACGCGGAGGCGCGGGCCGATGGGAATTGAATTTTGTTCACGCGGAGAGGCGGAGGACGCGGAGATGGTGAGGTGATCGGATTGCATGTTCGCGAGCGCCGGCACGTGCAGGAGCGTGGCGACGGTCTGGATGCCGGCGGCAACCTCGTTTTTGGCGGCGCGGGCGGGAAGGCCCTCGGCGCGCAATGCCCGAATGTGCTCCGGTCGCGACGGATCGCACAGGAACATCGACGGGTGATATTTTTCCGCAAGGACGCAAGCGATTTCGAGCCACGACGCACCTTCAAATTCGGAATTGCGAATTGGGAATTGGGAATGGAATCGCATTGCAGCTTCCGCGTTCGTCCGCGGATTGGAAATCGCGTCCGTTGCGGCGCGGATCGGCAGGCCGGCGCGGACGATTTCGTCGAGCACCCACCACGTGCCGTCGCCGTCACGGGCGACGACGATCATCGCGCCGGGATTGCGGTAGCCCCAGTCCACGCCGACGCGCGTCTCGGCGAACGCGGCGGGCAGGTCGGCGGGCGTCGCGAGGTGGACGCGGCGGTCGAACTCCTCGTAGATCTGGCCGACGAAGGCGTCGAAGCTCGCCAGGTATTCGCGCGCGAAGTAGCGCGCGGGCAATTCGAGGCGCGCGGCTTCGACCTCGCGCGCGAGGTGCGGCAGCGCCGTATTTTGCGCGGTGGTGAAGTGGACGCTGGTGTAGGAGGGCTGCTTTTTTGCGTCGCCCGGCATGCCGGCGCGCCAGATTTCCTCGTGGAACCAGTTGCGGGCAAGCGGGGTGGTCGAAAAAACGCCGAACCCCTCGCGGTCGGACAGGCGCATGCGCAACTGCCCCTTCCACGCGTCCGGATCGACGCGCGCGGCCTCGTCGATCCACAGGCCGTCGAGGCCGACGCCGACGAGCCACTCGGGGCGGTGCGCGCTTTTCATCTCGATGACGATGCCGCCGAGAAGCTCGATGCGTCGCTCGGTTTTTGAATACGCTTTCAAAAGGCGGGGCGACGCGGCGCGCAGCACGGCGAGGATCTCGCGTTCGGCGACGGTGCAGAGGTCGTAGGTCGGGGCGACGGCCCAGTAGTGCAGCGGCCCGCGTTTCCAGAATCGGTCGGCGAACACGCGGCGCAGAAACTCGCGCGCGGCGCCGTAGGTCTTGCCCGAACGCACGCCCGCGCAAACCGCGACAAAACGCGTGCCGGCGGCGTGAAGCTCGCGCTGCCCGGCATGCGGGCGGTAGTTGGCGAAGAGATTGATCATCGTGTGTTGGACGCTTTGATTATGCGGTACACGGAGAGCACGGAGAAATTTGGGGTCAGCCGATTCCGGGGATGGCAATGTTGACGACGACGACCTGGTCCTCGCCGGATTCGGCGAGGGCGGTTTCGCCTTTCTGGGCGCGTTCGAGCAGGCGCGTGATGAGCTCGAGGTCCTCGCGCTTGCCGTCCTCGATCGGCATCGTCTCGATGCGGTTTCGGACGCGCTCCCAGATGGCGAGATAGGATTTTTCAATCACGGCGGACTCCGACGACAAGGCGTGCGAACCAGCGCGGCGGGTGGCGCTCGGCGAGGATGATCGGGTCGCGCGCGCAATAGCCGGCATCCAGGCGGTACTGATTCCAAAGGGCGGTCAGGGTCGCGTGTGGAAGGGGCTCGAAAAAGCCGCAGACGATGTTTCGCGCGCCCGCCGGCTCGACGACCCACAGGCCGTCGCCGCAGCGAACGCGCTCGGCGTATCCGCATTTGACGCACGTGCGTCGATGAAATCCCGCGTGGAAATCGTGGCGGCCGGCGCCGCATCCGCGTTTTGCCATGTTCCGACGCCTAGCTCGCGGGCGCGGAATGCGCCCCGCTACCCATCGCGAACTGACCGGGTGCGTGGGGGGTCAAAGAGCGGCTTGCCGTGACGCAAGGGGGAAGATGGCGCGCGGTGGCGCGAAATGGCGCGGTCGTTGCGATGTCAGTGCCGCAAACGGAGCGCCGCGGAGTGCGCGGTCGCGTTCGAGCCGGCAAATCGCATTCGAAGCAGGTGAGGACACCTGCGGTCCCAGGAAGCGGCCGGTTCGGCGAGACGCGGGCGTGGTATTTGAAAGTGCGTCGGGGAGACGAGGATGGTTGAACCGAGGCGGCGGGGGCGTGTCTCCAAGCGGGCGAGCAGCCCGCGGTCCCGGGATTGCCGATCCTTCGCCTGCGCTCAGAAGGGGTTCGGCGTTCCCAGGGCCGGGCTCACACTCGGCGGACTTTTGGGCCGAACTGGGGTTCGGCGTTCCCAGGGTGAAACGCGGCTTGACGCGATTTGGCGCGGCTGTTTATGTAGGCGGGCTTTGGCGAGCTTTGCGGCGATCTTTCGACGGCGCCGTTCCACGGAGTCTTTTTCCATGACGCGAAATCGTGAATTTTTCTTGCCGCGCGCCGCGCGAGGCCCGCTCCCTGATCCTTCGGCTACGCTCAGGACAAGCTCTCGCGGTTCGTCTCCGGGAACGCGAGATGCGCATGCGGGGCGCCGCGTGTGGATCGCGCTTGCGATCGGCGGGTTGTTTGTCGCGCTCGCGGCGGTGGCCTTTGCCGAGTCGATGCGCGGGCAGCTTTATCTCGTGACCAAGCAGGCCACCCTCTCCTATCGCGCGGGCGCGCCGTGCCTGCCGGGCAAGGAGGGCGACGGCGTCGAGGAGTTCTGCGACCGCAATCATCTTTGCCCCGACGGGCAGGTGGCCAACAGCCTGATCGCGCATGTGGACACGCAAGACGGCAAGACCGCGCTGATGGGCCTTGGGCTCGCGTGCCGCGATCCGAATGAGATCTACTCGAACGAGCGCGTGGGGATGAACGTCACGAGCGAGACGGGCCGCACGTACGTCGATTCGTGCGACACGGGCTTTTTCCTCGCGGGCGCGGAGGCGTACACCGAGGATCGCCAGAACGTGACGGGCATCCGCGCGATCTGCCGGCGATATTGGCCGGTCGAGACGAACGCAAGCGCGAATATTTACGGCGAGGGCACGCAGTCCGAGGCGATCACCTGCGGCGAGGGCCAGTTCGCGATCGGCCTGAAGACGAGCCACATCGTGCCCGCGCCGGAGGACAAATCAAGGCTTGCCGAGGCGATGGCCGCGGCCGACGAGCCGACCGCCGAACCGGCGCCGCCCGCGCTCGAACACCCGGTTTTTCGCAACTTCCGGTTCTTCTGCGCCGAGATGCGGCACTGGATCGGGAACCCGGAGGACGTGCGGGATCCGAGGGATCCGAAGACGAGAAAGTAGGAAACAGGAAATAGAAAATAGGGAATCGCAAGGGACCGTTCGGAGGGGCGGGCGATTTTGGACACGTTGAGGGCGGTCTTTCGGGGCGGCCCTTTTTTGTTTGTCCGCGGATAACCTAACCGCCCTTTGCTTGCCGCGGCGCGCGTTTTTTTTCCGGCGCGGACACGCGCGATTGCGACGGGGCGAGCATTTCGCGCGCGGCGGCGCGGTCGGCATTTGTGATCGTGACGCCGCCGACCATGCGGGCGAGTTCGTCCTCGCGCTCGGCTTTCGCGACCTCGCGCACGCGCGTGACGGTGCGTCCGCCGGCCTGCTCTTTGGCGACGACGAGGTGGCGGTCGGCCAGGCCCGCGATGCGCGGCAGGTGCGTGATGCAGAGGACCTGGTGGTTTTGCGCGACGGACGCGAGCTTGCGTCCGACCACTTCGGCCTGAGCGCCGCCAAGGCCCTGATCGACCTCGTCGAAGATCAGCGTCGGCACGTGGAAGGCCCGGGCAAGCGAGTTCTTGATCGCGAGCATGACGCGCGAGAGTTCGCCGCCGGAGGCGACGCGAGCGAGCGGGCGCGCGGGTTCGCCGGGATTGGCGGCGAGGAGGAATTCCGCGCGCTCGGCGCCGGTGGATTCGACGCGGGTTAGTGTCAGGTCGGGACCACCCGCTCCCTGACGGTCGCGGCTCTGACCGACGTCGCGGCGATCGCCGAGAAGGAGGCCCGCGCCGTCGGGGACGGCGATGAAGGCGACGTCGAAATGCGCGCCGTTCATGGCCATGTCGGCCAGTTCCGCGTCGATGGATTTGGCGAGCTTTTTCGCGGCGGCGCGGCGGTCCTTCGATAATCCAGCGGCGGCGCCGGCGAGTTCCTTTTCGGCGCGGGCGGCGGCGTCATCCGCGGATTTGATCGCGGCGTCGAGGTTGCCGAGCGACGCGCGTTCGTCGGCCGCGCGGGCGCGCTCGGCGAGCACGTCGGCAAGCGAGCCGCCGTATTTTTTTGCGAGGCGGCGGACCGTCTCCAGGCGCTCGTCGATGTGTTCGAGCTCGCGCGGGTCGTGCGTCATGCCGTCAAGGTAATCGGATGCGGCGCGGCCGGCCTCCTGGGCCGCGATGACGACATCGTCGAGGAGCCGTGCGACCGGCGCGAACGTCTCGTCGATCGACGCGGCGTCGGCGGCGCGGCGCGCGAGCAG
>JAIOHV010000132.1 GCA_019912885.1 bacterium | reverse complement strand
CCTCATCGTGGCGATCCCGTCCATGCTCGCGCACGCGCTCATCGAGAGCAGCACGACCAAGATCATCGACGAGATCGACGAATATTCCGTCAAGCTCATCAATCTGCTGACCACGCGGAACCGGGACAAGCGCCAGGCGTCGTAAAAGAAGGCTGGAAGGCTGGAAGGCTGGAAGGCTGGAAGGCTGGAAGGCTGGAAGGCTGGAAGGCTGAAAGGCTGAAAGGCTGGAAGGCTGGAAGGTCATCGCAGGCGGCGACCGGCAACCGGTCATCGCGACGAACCGCGACCGTCAGGGAGCGGGTATTCGCGCGATGGGCATCATGGACATCATGGACAGTGTGGACCATCCGGCGCACGCGAGTAGCGGTACGAAGCGCTCCACTTCAACCGTGGTACGGATAGCGCCCCTGCCCCTTACGATGACCTTTCGGACTTCCAGACTTTCCGACTATTTTTTTGCGATTCCAGCCTCCCGCTTGATCCGCGTCTTCTTGCGCACCGCGTCATAATTTTCGACAATCGGCTCCCGAATCGACCCGCGGGCGTTGGCCCGCACCGCCCCTGGACGAGGTTTTCATGCCGACAATCGAGTTCTCCGGTTTCCAGCAGGGCTTTTTTGCGCTGGCGATCGTGGGCGCGTTGCTCATCTTCGCGAACACGATGGCCCGGCGCATCGCCGTCATGCGCGCGGCACAGCCCGACCTTCGCTTCGATCATATCCCGCGCAACCTCTACCTGCTGGTGAAATACGGCCTGGGGCAAGGCCGCATGCCGCAGGAGAAGTCCGCCGGTTGGCTGCACATCTTCATCTTCTTCGGCTTCATGGTCCTTTCCGTCCGCACGCTCGAAATCTTCGTGATGGGCTTTGCGGGCAGCGAGGCGAATCTTCACAACCTCCCCGCGGTCGGCGGAATCGTCGGGCCGGTGTATTACCTGCTCAAGGACATCGTCGCGGTGCTCGTCGTCGTGGGATGCGCGGGATTCGCGTGGCGTCGTCTGGTGTCCCGGCCCGTCCGCATGCGCGGCGTGAAGCACGCCGAAGCCGTCCTCATCCTCGCGTGGATCGCCTCGCTGATGTTCGCCGATTTCTTTCTCGAGGCCGGCGCCGCGGCGAGCGGGCTGCGTCATGGCGGCCTGCCCGCGCTCGGAAGCGTATTCGCCGGACTGTTCGGCGCCGAGTCCGGCGAGACGACCTTTCGCCTGATGGTGTGGGCGCACAGCCTGCTCGTCCTCGGTTTCCTGAACTACCTCCCGTTCGGCAAGCACTTCCACGTTATCACCGCGCTGCCCAACACCTTCGTCGCGCCGCAAGACCCGCCGGGCCGCGTGCGTCCGATTCTCGACATCGAGGATCGCCTCGAACGCATGGAGGAAGACCCGTCGGTCGCCCTGGGCATCGGCAAGGCCGAGGACCTCACCTGGAAGCAGGTGCTCGACGTTTACTCGTGCACCGAGTGCGGGCGGTGCGTCCCGTTTTGCCCCGCCTGGTCGACGAACAAGCCGCTTTCGCATCGCGACGTCAACAAGTCGATCCGCAAGCACCTACGCGAGCGCGAGGACGAACTGATCGCCAGGGCGCACGCCGCGACCTACGGCTCGGCGAACGGCAACGGCCACGCCGCGCCGAACAACGACGACATCCCGCTGCTCACCTCGAACGCCGTGCTCTCCGAGACGATCTGGTCGTGCACGCTGTGCAAGGACTGCGAGGACCGCTGCCCCGTGCTGATCGAGCAGGTGCCGCGCATCGTGCAGATGCGCCAGTATCTCACGATGATCCTCGGCGACATGCCCGCGGAGATGGCCAACTACTTCAAGAACATCGAACGCAATTCGAACCCGTGGGGACTTGCGCCCGAAAAGCGCGGCGAGTGGATCGAAAAGGCGGCGAAGGACGGCATCCCGGTCCGCCGATTCGCGGAGCTTTCGCCCGAGGAACAGGAGTCGGTCGAGTACCTGTTTTTTGTCGGCTGCATGGGCAGCTTCGATGACCGCGCCAACAAGGTCACGCGCGCGCTCTGCAAGATCCTGAATGCCGCGGGCGTCTCGTTCGCCGTACTCGGCGAGGAAGAGATGTGCAACGGCGAAACCGCGCGGCGCCTTGGCAACGAATACCTCGCGCAGACGATGATGACCATGAACATCCAGACGATGATGGGTTACGGCGTCAGGAAGATCCTTTCGTTCTGCCCGCATTGCTTCAATACGCTCAGCAACGAGTACGGCGACTTCATCGGCAAGGCCCGCGAAACGCACGACGACGCGAAGGTCGCCGAGAAATACGCGAACGTCTCCGCGTTCGAGGTCGTTCACGCGAACACGCTCGTGAAGCAGCTCGTCGACCAGGGGCGCGTCAGGCTTTCCCGCGACGCGGATCTCGGCGAGGTCGCATATCACGATCCCTGCTTCCTTGGCCGCTACAACGGCATCTTCGACGCGCAGCGCGAGCTGCTCGCCGGCGCGGGCGCCTCGGTGCGCGAGCCGAGCCTGTCGCGCGATCAGTCGTATTGCTGCGGCGCCGGCGGCGGACGTATGTGGATGGAAGAGCACGCCCCACGCGTCAATCACGCTCGCTTCGACGAGATCATGAAGACGTGCGGCGAGCCCAAAACGATCGGCGTGTCGTGCCCGTTCTGCATGACGATGATGACCGACTCCAGCAAGGATCGGCACATGGAAGACAAGGTCCAGGTGAAGGACGTGCTGGAGATCGTCGCGGACCGCATGGTGAGCGCGTAGAAAAGGCCGCGCCGACATCACGGCCGCAAACGCAGGCACGCTCCTTGCGATGCCAGGGCCGCAAACGCAGCCATGCTCCGTGCGATGTCAGTGCCGCAAACGAAGCCGCCCCGCTCCAGGCGGGGCGGCGAAGTGCGCGGTCGGGCGCGAATCAGCATTATGGGGATTGCGAGGCCGGCGATGCCGGAGCGGTATCGACCGCGCACTCCGCTTCGCTCCGTTTGCGGCCCCGACATCGCGTGACCCTTGGGGCCGTGCGCGGCGTTGACAACGCCCGCCGTTCCGCGTTTCCTCGCGGCGCGATGACTCGCCTTTTTCCGACCTTCGTCGCGATTGTGCTGCTCGCGCTTTCCCTCGCACACGCGGCCGACACCGCACCCGCGCCCGCCGATACCGAGGCGACACCCTCCCCCACGCCCGCGCTCACCGCGGCCGCCCTCTACGACGACGCGCTCGGGCATTTTCACGCGCGCGACGACGATGCGGCGCGCGCGCTGTTCGCGCGGATCGTCGCCGAATTTCCCGCCTCCGACGAAACCCGTGACGCGATCTACAAGCTCGGCGAGATCCATTACCGCGCGGGGCAAACCGGCGATGCGGCCGGTTATTACGCGCTCTATATCGATCGCTGGCCCGCCGCGCCCAACGCGCGCGACGCTAAGACGCGTCTTGCCATGTGCCAAGACAGCGGCGCCGCCGCCGTCGCGGCGCCCATCGCCCTCGCGGAGACGCCGATCCGGCACATCGCCCTGGTCGCGGACGCGTCGCCGAACGGCAGCGCGTCCGCGCTGCACGCCGCGCT
>JAIOHV010000131.1 GCA_019912885.1 bacterium | reverse complement strand
TCGCCGACCCCCGCGCCGAAAAGCCCGTGACAACCGCCGCGCGATGCGGTACTCACGCAATCACCGCCGCGCCGTTCTTGTCAAAGGAGATTTGCCGTGCGTCTGCGATATCTTCTCGCGTCCGTCGCCGTCCTCGCCCTCGCCCTTTTCGCGAGCGGCTGTCACTACGTCTCGCATCAGCTCGAGCCGGAGTCGTTCTATTCGGCGAGCGATTTGAAAGAATCGAATCTCGAAAAATTCGCGCACCGCGACGTGACGCGCTCGGGCTTTCGCCTCATCTACATCCCGATCTCCATGCCGAGCCCGCGCGACACGCTAGACGAGGTCATCACGCTGAACCACGCGACGGGCGTGACGAACCTGGACCTGCAGGTCACCGAACTCGACCTTTTCCTTTTCCAGATTCCGAAGGTGCGCATCTGCACGGATCTCGTCCGTCCCCGGCGCGCGGGCGACGCCGCGTCCCACCCGGAGGACGCGCTCGACCATACGCACGCCGCTCCCGCGCCGCCGGCCGCGAAAACGCTCGCGCCACCCGCGGACGAACGCGAATCGCGCGTGGAATGACAACCGCCGCGTCCATTCGGTCCATCATGGCCATTTTGTCCATCGCGCATTCGGAGCATTCCGCATGACCAGGGCCTGCGCGCGCCTTCGCGATTTGCTCGCCCAAAAAGCCCTCATCCTTGGCGAGGTGCAGCTCTCCCGGGGCGGCACCGCCAATTACTACTTCGATTGCAAGCGCGTCACGCTCGACGGCGAAGGCGCTTCGCTCGTGGGCGATGCCGTTGTCGACGCGATCGCGTCGCTCGATCCTCCCGCGCTCGCCGTCGGCGGACTGACACTCGGCGCGGACCCGATCGTCAGCGCCGCGATCGTCCGCGCGCATTCGCGGGGCGTCGCGCTTTCAGGTTTCTACGTCCGCAAGGAGCCGAAAAAGCACGGCACGCAGCAGTACATCGAAAACGCCCCGCCGCCCGGCACGCGCGTCGTCATCGTGGATGACGCCGTCACGACCGGCGGCGCGACGCTCGACGCCCTCACCCGCGCCGAGCAGGCGGGCCTTGCGATCGCCGCCGTTGTCTCGCTCGTCGATCGCGAAGCCGGCGGCGCCGCCAACATCCGCGCGCGATGCGCGAACTACATCCCCATCTTCACGCTCTCGGATTTCCCGGAAATCCCCGACGCCGGATAGATCACTCCCGCGCGAAGCCGTTTGTAATTTGAACATTGAATGTTCAATCTGCAAAAGTGGACGAATCGATTCGCGCGGCGTCGCGCGACCTCGAACTAAAGCGCTTGCCATAACCGTAAACGCGTCGCTATGATTTCCTCTCCTTTGAGCAACCGGGTGGCACGGGCGGGCCGCGTTCCGGCGATTGCGCGAAACGACCCGCGTGGGGCGCAAAATTATGGATACCGGAGAGACCCGAGGCACGATGGTCATCGGGGGCGGCGCCGCGCGTTCGCTCTCGGATCAGGAAGAAAAGCGCGCGCTTGATATCCTCAAGGCGCTCATGAACGCGCTTGGAAAATTTCAGCAGTATCCCACCGTTAACGAGGTTGTCCTCGACGCGCTGCACGAAACGACCAAGGGCTTGTTCGCCTGGGTGCGTACGCATCACCGGCTCGAGCTGGTCGCCGTTCACGGCAACCTCCAGGTGAACAAGGCCATCCTCTCGATGGGCGCGCAAAAGCGCGACTTCGTCCAGGCGTTCATCTTCTACATGTCCGAGCGCAACATCCGCACGCTCGAGTTCCTGAACGGGATCGAGGCCAACGAGCTGCAGAATTTCTGCGGATTCTTCTCCAAACCCGCCAAGCAGATCGTCGGCAAGAAAAACCTCGCCCGCGCGCTCAAGCGCATGGGCATCAAGCACATTCACCTGTCGAGCGAGCTCATCATCGAGGACGTCGTCATCCGGACGCGCATGAGCGAGGACCTCTCGCGCCAGCTCTCCCGGCTCAACGTCAATGAGCTGATCGAAAAGGCGAACATCATCCAGCGCCTGGATCTCAACGCCCTGACCAAGGTGCAGGACCTGGCGACGATGGTCACCAATCTTTCGTACACGAAAAACGAACAGATGACGCGCGGCATCCTCGACCGCCTCGCCAACACCCTGCACGCCGAAAACCCGCAAAGCCGCATGCAAAGCGCGCGCGCGTTTTCGCAGATCGCCGAGAAAGCGGTTGACTACACGCTCTACGGCCTGCATTCGCAGGTGGGCGGCGTCATGGCGACGCAGGCCGCCCGCGAGCAGGATCCGCAGGTCTTCAACACGCTCGCGGTCGGCCTGGAAAAGGCGGCGCAGGTGCATATCGCCAAGGGCGATTACTCCGAGGCGATGAAAATCATCAATGGGTTCGACGCCAAGGCGCACGCCACAAGCGACAATCCGACGCTGAAAAAGCGCGCGGAAAAAGCCATCAGCGCGATCGCCTCCCCGAATTCGATGCGCAAGCTCGTCGCCGCGCTCGAAAAATCGACCGGGCCGGAGGCGTCCGCGCCCATGACCGCCTTGTCGCACCTGGGCGAGCGCGCGGTCCCCGAACTTGTCGACATGATCTACACGAGCGGCGACCGCGAGGCGATCGGCCGCGCTATCGCGGTGCTTAAGGAAATCGGCCAGCCGTCGCTTGTCGAGATCTACGGTGAGCTCGCCGAGGACATGGACGACCGTTACCGGGCCGCCTTTATCGAAGTGGTCGGCGAGATCGGCAACGTGAAATCCGTCGTCAAGCTGGTGCCGTTTCTTGCGCACCCCAACGAGATTGTCCGGGGCGCGGCATTTCAGGCGCTGCTGAAAATCGGCGGCCCCGCCGCGGAAAACAAGGTGCTCGACGAGTTGCAGGCCGCGACGATCACGCGAGACTTCTTCCGCGACCGCCTCATCGATATCACCAAACACCGCGCCGCGACCTTTGTCGCGCCGCTTCTCGAAATGCTCTCGGCCAAGGGGCCGTTCGCGCGATTCGCGGATGCCGAAAACGACATTCTTGCGATCCGCGCGCTCGGCGCCATCGGCGGAAAGGAAGCCGCGGCCGGCCTGGCCGCCGTGCTGGGCCGCAAAAAGGGTTTCCTCGGCCTTGGCGGTTCCGACGAAAAGCGCGACATCGCCATCTGCAACGCGCTCGGGCGCATCGGTCAAAAGTCCGCGCTCGGCGCGCTTGAAAAACTGGCCCGCGGCAAACCCACCGCGCTCAAATCCGCCGCCCGGAACGCGATCGACGCGATCACGCCGCCCGATGGACCGGAGGCGCCGTCTCTGGCCGCGCCGCCTCCCTCGAGCGCAAGCGTCGCCGCGCCCGCGTTCGCGGGAGAGCCGCCCGCCGCGGACGAATTCACCGAGTCCCCGACAAAGGGCGGCGACGCGTGGTCCTTTGCCGATGCCGGATCCGGAGATAACGCCGAACCCGCCGGCTTTGCCGATGATGTAACGTTCGCCGACGAAGCGCCGGGCGCAGGACGCACTCTCGCCGATGACCCGGACGCGGCGTCGTTCGCCGACGAAAAGACCTTCGCGGACATCTCGTCCCACGAAAGCGACTTCGACGACGGCACGAACTTCGGCGAGGTCAATGCCGGCGGCGCCGACGATACCGTTGCCGACACCTCCCCGCCCGCCGCGCGTCTGCCGGTGCGGATCGTCCTGCGCGTCGGGGACGTGATTGTCGACAACGTGCGCATCGTGATTCCCGGCGTCGACGAGGAAGGCGTGGTGACAAGCGCGCAGCGCGGCGCCACCTTCAATCTCACGCCCGGCGAATACAACGTGCGCGTCGTCGATCAGGCCTTCAACGTCACCAAACACATTGAGGTCACGCCCGACAGCCCCCAGATCGACATCGACCTGCAATCGATATTCAATTTCTAGCCGAAAGCCGGGCTCGCCGATGACGAGCCTGCGTTCCGAACAACGTCGCCGGCTGGCGACGACCTCACCGCCATTCCGGCTCTCGGCCTTCCTGTCCATTTTTGTGCTATGCTTCGCGCACAATGTCCCGCGTTCTCGTGATCGATGACGACGCCGTCATCCGTCAACTCCTGCGCGAACTGCTGACGCGCGAGGGGCACGACGTCGTCGTGTGCGCCGACGGCCGCGACGCCGCGGACATCTGGCGCGAGCGCGCGTTCGATCTTATCGTCACGGACATCTTCATGCCGGAGATGGACGGCCTGTCGGTCGTCATGGAACTCGCGCGAACGCACCCGCGCCCGCGCGTCATCGCGATCTCGGGCGGCGCGCCTTCCGGTTTTGCGTCGTATCTGCCGGCGGCCGAACGGTTCGGCGCCGATCGAACGTTCGGCAAGCCGTTCGATCCGGGCGAGTTGCTCGCCGCCGTGCGGGAATTGCTCGAAACGGGGGACGATCGGCCGCCCCCCGAAGAAAACATCGTGGAATCGGCGCCGCGAAAGCGACTTGTTTGACGCAGCGCGTCATAATTTGACGCGGCGCGTCATAGCCCATGGGCCGCGCGCCGGGACGCGCGGCCCAATTTCTCCGAAGGGGTAAATCGCATGGCCTACGATACAGGACTGGCCGAACGCATCCGGGATGTCGTCATCGACCGCGCGGACGTATTCGAACGCGAGATGTTCGGCGGCATCGCGTTTTTGCGCGAAGGGCGGATGTTCGTCGGAATCGTCCGCGACACGCTGATGGTGCGCGTCGGGCGCGATGACCACGATGCCGCGATCGCCCACGAACACGCGCGCCCGATGGATTTCACGGGGCGGCCAATGCGCGGGATGGTTTACGTTTCGCCGGACGGCATCGCCGAGGACACGGATCTGGAGTTTTGGGTCGATTGGGGCTACCGCCGCGCGCTCGACGAGCCGGCGAAGCCGAAGAAGAAGAAAGCCATCGAAAAGCCCGAAACCGAGAAGGTGGCCGCGACGATGCTTTCGGCGAGAAAAGCGCCTGCGAAGCCGCCCGCGGCGAAAAAACCCGTCGCAAAAAAGCCCGTCTTAAAAAAGCCGGCGGCGGAGAAGAAAACAGCGAAACCCAAAGCGATTGCCGGCAAGAAACCCGCTAAACCGAAAACCGCCGCCCGGAAACCGTCCTCGAAGCCAGTGAAACCTCCACGCAAGTAGCCCGCTAGAAAATTGTTCCACGTGGAACATTTCCGCCACCTTTTCTGTTTTCATCACGAGAATTGTTCCACGTGGAACAATTTTGACCGCGCACGGACTTGATGGACAAACAGCGTACCTGTGCCAACCTCGCGACCTGCGATGACTTTCCAAACTTCCGAACTTCCAAACTCCCAAACTTCCAACCTCTTTCAGGCGTCCAGACTCTTCTGCTATGATCCGCCGCCATGGATTTGTCCTACGACGTCATTGTTGTCGGTGCCGGGCACGCCGGCGTCGAGGCCGCGCTTGCGGCGGCGCGTCTCGGCGCGCGCACGCTCGTATTGACGATCGATCTCGACCGTATCGCGCAAATGAGCTGCAATCCCGCCATCGGCGGCCTCGCCAAAGGCCAGCTCGTACGCGAGATCGACGCCTTGGGCGGCGAAATGGGACTTGCGGCCGATGAAACCGGCCTGCAATTCCGCCGCCTGAACACCCGCAAGGGCCCCGCCGTCCAGAGCCGGCGCTGTCAGTCCGACATGCGCGCCTACGCCGCGCGCATGAAGAGCGCTCTCTTCGATCAACCGAGCCTCGACGTAAAACAGGACGTGGTCGAAGGCGTCATGATGGACGCCGGGCGCGTGGGCGGTGTCGCCGGCAAGCACGGCCTGCGTTATCTGGCTCCCGTCGTCATCTTGACGACCGGCACTTTTCTCGCCGCCCGCGTGTTCGTCGGTGATACGACCTACGGGGCCGGGCGATTCGGCGATCCCGCCTCCGATGGCCTGGCCGGAATGCTGCGTTCGCTGGGGCTTCCGA
>JAIOHV010000130.1 GCA_019912885.1 bacterium | reverse complement strand
ATCGGGCTCCCGTGCCCGCCCCCGCTCCCGATCCGTCGCCCGCGATGCCGCTTCCCGGCACTTCGCCCTCCGCGACGCCGGCGGGCGCGCCCGAACCGCAGCCCGCGGAAAATCCGTTTTTCGCGGTGGTGCGTCATGCGTATCTTGTCGACCCGGAGATCAATCCGGTTGGCGCGCCGGACTCTCGCGAAAAGGGCATCCGCCTGGTGGCGACGGGCAGTATCCGCAACAACACCGACAAGCTGATCTATCGCGCGGGCGCGTTCACGAAGCTCATCGCCGTGTTCGACCGGGATTCGCGTTTCGAGAAGCATTCGTCGGGGCTGGGCTTCGATCCGCCGGTGACGAGCACGAATCCGTGGCGGCCCGGCTCGTGGCGCGATTTCCGCATCGTGGGCCGCTCGTTTGACCCGATCTATCGCGAATACGAACCCCAGGCGATCGCGGCGACGCTTTCCCTGGAGGCCAAGGACCCCATCGGCTATTCGTTTTCCGGCGAGCTCGTCAAGCTCAAGCCGCGCTGGGAGGGGCTGTTCGGCCTCGTTGTTCAGGGCGACGTGACGTTGAACGCCGATGTCACGGCGGTTTACGGCCCCGGCGGGCGCAAGATGGCGGCCAAGGCGGGAGACTCGGTGCGACTGCACGCGCAACAAGGCGCGGGATTCCTGGCGGAGCGCGAGGGCGAGCTTTTCGGATGGATTTCGGCGGAAGCCCTGAATGTTCCTCCGTATGAGTCGCTTTACCCCGCGGAGGTCAAGGGCGATCTGCCGCTTTCAATCGAAATCCCCGAGCGCTACCGCGTTCGCGTGTTGGAATACGGATGGGAGCCGAAAATCGACGGCCTTCCGGAGGCCGCCGGCGGCTACATGACGTTCCGCGTGCGCGTCACGAACATTGCCGAGCGGCAGGCGGCGCAAATCAAACCGGGGATGTTCTGGGTCGATCAGGGATCCGGCCGCGGCGCGGAGGCGCTTGATCGGACCGCTTCGATCGCGGGCTCGCTCGAAACAGCCAATCGCGTCGCGCCGGGCGAGACGGCCGACGGCACGATATACGTCCCCCGGCACGTCAACGGCTGGCCGTTCGCGCTCGTCTTTCAGCCGGCGAGCCATCTGCGCGGGCACGCGCTGCTTCTGCCCGCGCTCGCGCCCGAACTGGCGCGCGGCGCGAAGGAGGCGACATGAAGATCAACGCCTTCGAATACGCGTTGGTCGACAACCCCGCGCGGCGCTTTTTGATGCGGCGCACGTTTTCGCGGTTTCGCGCGTGGTGCCCGCGCGATCTGGGGCACGTGCTGGAGATCGGCTGCGGTCCCGGCGCGGGGATTTTGCAGATCGACGCCTATTTCCATCCGTCGCGCATCGACGCGTTTGACCTCGATGAGAAGATGGTCGCGCGCGCGGGGCGCCTCGCCGGCCGCGCCAGGGCCGAGGTGGACCTGCAAGTCCTCGACGCGGAGCGCATCCCGTACGCGGACGCGAGTTTTGACGCGGTTTTCGAACTGACGATCTTCCATCACATCCCCGACTGGCGCGCCGCGATGAAAGAGGCCGCGCGAGTGCTGAAGCCGGGCGGGATGTTTTTGTTCGAGGAGCTGGTGCGCGAGTTTCACTTCGATGTGCCCGTAGTGTCGTTCGTGCAGCAGCGTTTCACGGATCATCCGTGGGCGACGATTCCTGACCGCTCGACGTTTCTGGCCGAATTGCCGAAGGCCGGACTGCTCGTCGAACACTTGCACGACCATCCGATAAAGGGTTGGATCGCGGGCGCGGCGAGAAAGCCCGCCTAGCCCGGAATTCGGAAAGACCGATCACCGATCGGCGTCCGTATGGCGGGCATCGATACCGAACAAGGAGGACAAATCGTGAAATTGACCGATGCGCTTTTGGGGGAACACGGCGTGATCTATTCGCTCCTCGATCACGTTGAGCGGGCCTTGCCGGCCGCGACGACGTTGAACGACGTCAAGCCGATGGCCGGCCTGTTGATGGCGGCGGTCGCGTCGCACGCCCACATCGAGGACGAACTGCTGTTCCCGGCCCTCGATCCCCACCTTGGACAGGCGGGCCCGCTTGCGGTGATGCGCCACGAGCACGAAGAGATCGAAAAAGCGCTCGAAGGAGCCGCGAATGCGCAGACGTTCGAAGCGGCCGTCGAAAACCTCCGGCGACTGATCGGCACGGCTCGCAATCACTTCGGCAAGGAGGAGCAGGTCCTGTTCCACATCGCGCAACAGGTCTTGTCCGAAAGCGATCTCGAGCGGCTTGGCGGCCGATGGGCCGACGCGCGGCGCGTGGCGGCCGGATAAGGCTTCGTCCCTCGCGAGACATGACGGCTCGGAAAGCGCACGGCCGCGACATTCGACGCGCAATGCGATGACGCACGAAAAAAGGTCCGCGCCACCCCCTGGATGTCGCGGCGCGGACCGTCGGCAGAAAACGGGAACGATGCGAATCGTCCGCGTCTAGAACTGATGGCAGATCATGCACTGGCTCTTTTCCTGCCACGGTTTGCCGTGCCGCGTGGCGTGGCATTCCAGGCAGTTCCACGCCGGCGTGTGGTCGTCCTCGGGCTCCGGCCCGTGGCGTGGATTGCCGAAGTCACCCATCGCGTGGCAGGCCAGACAGTCGTCGTTGCCGTATTGTCCGCCGTGCGGCTCGCGCGGCGAACCGTTGAAGCTCTGATTCGACGGGTGGCAGATGGTGCAGTTCCAGTCGGTCTCATGCAAATTCGAAAAATCAGGACCGGGTTCACCTTCCCGGTGACAGACCAGGCACTGGTCCGGATCGGTCCACGTTTTTGTGTGTTGGCTCTGGTGGCAGTTCAGGCAGCCGATCGACGAACCGTGCCCGTCGGGCGCGTTTGGATTGGTGTAGGACCACGGGCCGTCGAGATGGCACGCGGTGCAATCGTCGGGCGATCCGTAGGACGCACCGTGCGGTTCGCCAAGCGCCCCAAGGAAATCGGCATCGTGGCACAGGTAGCAGTTCCAGGTTTGTTTATGGCCCTGCGGTGAGGTCGGCGCGCCGCCGCCGGGTTGATGGCAGACAAGGCACTGCTTCCAGTCGGTCCACGTTTTGCCGTGCGTGCCCTGGTGGCAATTCAGGCAATTCTCGGGCGATCCGTGGCCCTTCGGGGCGTTCGGATTGGTGTACGTCCAGGACCCGTTGTCATGGCATTCGACGCAGTCGTCCGGCGCGCCGTAGTCGCCGCCGTGCGGCTCCTCGCCCGCGCCGAGGAAATCCTCGTCGTGGCAAAGGTAGCAGTCCCACCCCGGATCGTGATTTGACGGCGAGGTCGGCGTTGTGCTGCCCGACAAATGGCACACAAAACACTGGTCCGGGTCTTCAAACGTTCGCTGGTGCTGGGGCGTGTGGCAGGTGAGGCAATCCTGGTTGCTGCCGTGGTCCGCGGGCGCGTCCGGATCGGTGAATCCGAAATCTCCCTGCGTGTGGCAGTTCATGCAATCGCTGGGGGGATCGTAGAGGTCGCCGTGCGGAAGCTGGGGCGCGCGATAGAGCCCCTGCTCATGGCAGATGAAGCAGTTCCAGGTAATTTTATGATTGTCGGGAAACGGCGGGCCATCCGGACCGCCGGCGTCGTCATCGCCCGCGTCGTCGTCGGCGGTATCGTCATCGAGCGACGCGCCGGTTACGTCATCGCCCTTAAGAACCGCGCAGTCGCCGCAGCCGTTGGCTGCGACCAATAGCAGCACGAACGCCGCAAGAATCAGAAGGAACGCGGACTCGGGCCGCCAAGCTATTTTTCTCATCGAGCGCCCCCCGGAATCTCTCCCGGCGGACTTCGCGGCTCCATGATCTTAGTAAGAATCGCGACAAAATTAAAGGGATTTTTTCGCAACAAGGGCGGGCGGCGAAAGTTATTGCGGCGACGGGGCCTCCGGCGCGGCCGACGCTTCCTCGGGCGGGTGGAGGTTGCACGCGTTGCACGTCCATTCCTCGCCGCCCCACGGCCAAAGTCCGTCCTTTTTCGCGGAACATGCGGCGTACCATTCCGCGAAACTCGGCAGCGTCTTGCCTGCGGCGGCCAGGGCCTGTTGCGCCTGCGTTTTCGATACAACCGTCGCGGGCGCCACGCCGGCCCGGGAGATCGCACGGCCGTTTTCGTCGAGCGACGCCTCGTAGGTATCCAGGCAAAAATCGTCGACGCGCACGTCCCGGCGCGTGACGCGCCTGGGTTCGTCCGGCGTGGCGAGATTGAGTTGGACGGGTACGCGGACGGTACCGCCGCGAATAAGCGTCATGCCCTCGGGACACGCGAGCGCCCTACCCTTTTTCAACGGATCGGCCCGGCCACGAAACCCGTCGTCCTCGAATCGGCCGATCTCGGCGCCGTGAAAGTGCACCGCCGCGCAATCCGCGCGATACGCGATGGGAAACGGCCTGGGGCAGCCGGCCGCGTCGGGAGGCATCGAATTTGACGCCTCCAGGTGCTGATTCACGGTGGAGCCGGCGAGCGCAACGATCTCGCCACACGAATCCGGCGGCGACCATCCGAATGAGGCGGGTGCATCGCCCACGAATTCGGAGACGTTGCCGATCATGTCGCAGACCTTTCCGCCGTCGACGGAAAAACAGCATTGCCCGGTAAGGCCGACCTTCGGCTGCGTGACGTGATCGGGACACCGCGGCGCGCCGGCGAGGGCGGGCCGCGGTAAAGCCAACGCGACGGCCGCGGCAAGCCAAACCGCCGCACGCCGGTATCGCCGGTGCGTTCTGTCCATCGCGTCCATCATGTCCATCCGATCCATGATGTCCATCGCCAATCTGTCCTGCCGCGACAGACTTCTTTTCGCGCGTTGACAGCCCAAGGTCCGCACCTATACTGGCGCTCGCTTTTTTCCGGGGTCGTGATGGGCGGTATTTTTCTTCGCTCTCGAGGACAGATCCCGCCCGGCCGCGGCCCTTGCGCGACCGAGGCGGCAGTCGTTTCGCGCATCGCCGCGATCCTTGTCCTTGTTGCGTTTATTTCGGGCTGCGGCGAACCGGTGGACGAGTTTTCCGGCGAAGGCGGCGTCTTCGACTCGCCCGTGGGCATCGTCGTCAACGGCCGGTATGCGTACGTCACCAATGCGAATTTCGACCTTTCCGACGATTCGGCCGGCGCGATCACCGTCATCGATCTCGACCGCGCGCTCGTCAATCGCCACGACCCCGTCATCGAGCGTGTGCGGACGCCGGCCTACATCGGCAAGATGGTGATGTCGCCGGACCGGAGCCTTGCGTACCTGGCCAACCGTGGCGGCGACAGCGTGCTCATCGTCGATCTTTCGGATCCCGCGTCTCCGCGCATCGTCGATCTCGAACCCGGGCGCGACGGCGACCAGGGCATCCGCGTCGGCGTGGAGCCGTTCGGCCTGACGATGACGCCGGACGGCGAAAAACTCTTCGTCGCCAACGTCCGCAGCGGCGATCTTTCGATCGTCGATGTCGCCGAGCGCCGGCTCATCAAAAACGAGCTGTTGAATTTCGGCATCAACGAGGTGGCGGTCGATCCGCTCGGCCGCTACGCGTACGTCACGAACCGCGGGCTCGCGTCGGTGGTGCTCATCGACGTGGCCACCAACCGATTCGTCACCGCGTTCGCGCTCGGCAGCCGGCGCACCGGCGTCGGCATCGATACGCGCGGCATCGACTTCACGCCCGACGGGCGCTTTGCGTTCGTCGCCGCGCGCTCGCCGGAATCGGTGCTGGTTATCGATACCGACAAGATTCCCGGGCGGGCGGACGCGGCGATCGTCGACATCCTGCCCGCGGACGAGGCGCCGACGGCCGTGCGCGTGACGCCGGACGGCGCCGAGGTGTGGGTGACGAATTTCGTGTCGAACAACGTCATCATTTACGACGTCGACTCGCGCGGCGTGCTCGAGGTGATCCCCACGGGGCTTGGGCCGTACGACATCGCGTTCACGGAGCCGGACGACCGCGACCCCGAACAATATTACGCGCTGATTGCGAATTTCGACTCGCACAACGTCAGCCTGATGGACGCGCGCACGAAGGAATATATATGGGTCATCCCGTAACACGCGCGCTTTCGGGCCTTCTGGCGCTGGCCGTTTGGGCCGTCGCGGGCTGCGGCGGCGGAAGCCGCGGAATTGCGGGCGTTCAGGAACGTTTCGCCGGGCCGACGCGCGTGGCCGTGCAGCCGAACGTGCTCGATCCGTACGGCCATTATCTGTTCATCGCGAACAACCAGGGCGGCACGATCACCGTCGTCAACGCGAAAAAATATACCGTGCTTTCCGCGCACACCAACGAGGTGGACGACACGGACGTGGTGCGCGTCGGCCGCGCTCCGTACGATATCGCGCTCACGCCCGCGGGCGATCGCCTGTTCGTGACCGACACGTGGCGCGACAACGTGCGCGTTGTCTCCGGCTGGGCCGGGCGACGGCCGGACGTGTTCGACGTGAAGGTCGTGTTCGACGACGAGGGCCGGCGCGGCCTGCGTTACGACATTCGCGTGGACGAGCTTCCGCTCGTCGTGCGGGCGGGCGAAATCGAACTGCCGGCGCGGCTTCCGGAAGAAGGCGAACCGCTGCGCGCGTTCGTCACCGACCCGGACGGGGCGCGGCTTTTCGTGCTGGACGCGGACGCCGGCGAGGTGATCGGCGAGGCCGCGCTTTCCGGCACGCCCGCTGGCCTCGCACTTTCGGACGCGGGCGACCGCGTGTTCGTCACGACGCGCGAGGGCGACCTGCTTTTTGTCAATCCCGACACCCCCGCCCAGATTGTGAACGCGACGATCGAGCTTGGCGGCGCGCCGGGCGCGATGGCGATCGGCCGCGAACAAAGCGAACTGTACGTGCTGAACAACGACCCGCCGCGCGTGCACGTCGTACGCCTCGGCGCGCGGCCAGAGGTTGTCGAAGAGGTCGAACTGCCAAGCGCGCCGAACAGCCTGGCGCGAACCGGCGACGGCCGGGACGTCTGGATCAGCGCGAACGACGGCTTCGTCTACGTGCTCGACACGGACACGCGGCGCATCTGCAACTCCTGGGGCGGGCGCGTATTTTTCGACGACGAATGGCCGCCGTCGAATCCCGCGCTCGAACGCATTGAGGTGCGCGACTGCCTGGTGGCCACCGAGCGGTGGGTGCTGACCTACCACCTGCCCGAGGACGAGTGGACCGTGCGCGGCACGCAGTCCGGCTTGCAGATCGCACGCGCGCAAAGCGACCAGTTCTACGTCACCGATGGCGGCGAGCTTGGTTTTTCCATCCGGGAGAACGAATACCACGCCTCCGACGGCGACACGTTCTACTTCGAATCGAACGTGGGCGTCGCGCCGATTCGCGTGGGCCTCGTGCCCGACGGCATCGCGATGACGCCGTTCTACAAGAACGCGGATTTCGACATCGTGTTCATCGCCAACACCGGCACGCACAATCTCAGCATTCTGTACACGGAAGAGATCCAGCGGATTGGGGTGATTCCGTAGATTGAGGATCGAGGATCGAGGATTGAGGATTGAGTGGAATCCCGATCCCGTGCCCGTACCCGTGTCCGTGCCCGAAGTTCGCATCTCGCCGCGATGTTTGTCACACGCGCGCGTTAGCCAGACACGGCGCTCGTCGATTCCGATCAGTAACCGAAGCGGATCAGCACGCCGACGAAGGCCGCGACAAACGCCAGCGCGACAAGCCATTTGCCAAGCGAAAACGCGCGGGCGCGCAGATTCGCCGCTTCGGCCGCGCGCTCGGGATTTTGCGCCGCGGCGGCGAGACTTTTGGCCACGCGGAAATCGAGCACGAACGCGACCGCGAGGATGGCGAGGACGACGATCAGTTTGACCGCGATGGCGGCGGTGAACGCCCGAATGTGAAGGAAATACAGCCCCGTCAGAACAAGAATGATCAGCGAATGCCAGCGCACCATCTTCACGCGGCGCGGCAGCCAGCTCGCGGCGCGTGCGAACATCCGCGCGTTTTCCGGATCGCGCATCAGCGGCGCGAGGTAGAGCAGATAAAAAGCGCCCCCGCCCACGATGACAAGCGCGGTGAGCACGTGAAGGACGGCGACAATCAGATAAACCACGTTCGACCTCCGTCGTTTTCAGCCCGGCGTGCGGGCCCCCATCGTACGCATTCCGGCGCGGGGCGCGATAGCGCCCGCGGCGTCATTCCGGGCGCCCTTCGTCGTATTCAATTTCCGCGGGCGCCGCAAGCGTCGGCGCGCCGGGCCGGCGCATCAAAACGCGCGCGTCCGATCCGTCGGGCAACTCGAACGCCACGGGGTCCTCGTAGATCTCGCGCAGTTCTGGGGGCGCCTCGATCAAATAGTCGTAAGCCCGTTTGATCTGATCGTTATCGCGATAATCGTCGATGGCGCTTTCGAGCACCTTCTCCCACGGAACGCGGTACACGATCGCATCGACGCCGAGAATGTGCCCGGGCGCGCGCGGATCGGCGAGGATGTCCTCGTTGTCGTCGATCTGCGTTTCGACGCGGACATTCGCCCGGCGCAGCGAAAATTCGTACATGAACCCGATCCACGAAAAATCGAACGCCACATCATTCGACAACACACGCGGACTTGCGGCTTTCGTATGCGCGAGGATGTGGTCGACGATCACGCCGATGTGCCAGTCGTGCGTTCGCGGGACAAGATAGCTTTCCATCGAAAACACACGCGGAAAAAAACGGGTCGCAACGCGCCCGTCCGCGTCGTCGATCGGCAACGGGCGATACGATCCGTCGTCGTTGCGATAAAACGTGGCCGACAAGATGCCGGAAACGGCGACGATGCCGAATGCCGCGACGAAAACCGCGATGCCCGCCGCGCGCAACGCCCGGTTGAACGGGCGCGGCGGCTCGCCATTCGCGCGCCGCGCGGGCAGGAAACGCGTGAAAATCCAGGCTTGCGCGAGCGCGAGCGCCGGCAGCACGGGTACGAGGTTCATCTCGTTTCGGATCGGGACAAACGATACCAGCGCGAACGGCACGAGCACGGATGCCAATACGTACGCGCCCGCAACAAGGCGCGGCGCGCGGTCCGTCGTGCCGGCTAAGCGGATTGCCGAGATCAGGATCGCGACCGGGAGGGCGGCAAGCGCGAGGGCGTAAGGGATGACGCCGACGTAATAAGGCGGCATGTATGAGAGGTAGAATCCCAACTGCGCGCCCGGCGGCATCGATTCGGCGTACCGCTGCATCTGCCGCGCGTAGCCGAAAAAGCTCGGCAAGCCTTGCGGCAGGTACCAGACCGACGCGACCGACGCGGCGCAAAACGCCGCGCCGAACGCATGGCCGAGCGGCCCGCTCGTGAAGGTCGCGAAAAGGCCCGCACCGGCGATGAGCGCAGCCGTCACGAGCAGGATCGCCATTCCAAACGGAAAATCGCCGCCGGCCTCCGCCTGAAACCGGCTCGCGATATCGACGCGCGTCTCGTGCGGATAAATCAACCACGCCGCGAGGAGGCTCGCCGCGATCCATCCGCAGCCCGCGAGAAGCATTCCGGGGGCACCCGGCGGCAGGCGCCGCGCGAGCACGGGGGTGCGTTCGCCCGCAACGCGATATCGCGACGCAAACGATCGCGCGAGATAGCCGGGATAGCCGCGCCGGCGGATGCGCGCCGGATTCGGTTCGCGGCGCGGTTCGCGTCGCGGTGCGCGCGGCGCCGGCTCGATCGGCGCTGGTGCCCCTATGGCGCGAATCCACGGTACAAGCGACACGGCAATCGGCCCGATCAGATAGATGAAAAACGATTGTTTCGACAACGCGGCAAGACCCGCGCAAAACCCCGCGAGATACGCGTCGCGTTTTTTCGTATAGCCGTCCGAGCGCCACGCGAAAAACATCGTCAGCACGACCGCGGCGGTCAGCGGCCACTCCAGAAGATACTGGCGTGACGCCTCGCACGCGGCGGGCGAGATCGCCAGGAACGCCGCCGCCACGAGTCCCGCGGCGCGCGACATGAGCAAGCGTCCGAGAAAATACACGCCGATGAGAATCGCGACGGAGGGCAGGATTTGCGACATCATCGCGGCATCGTGCGCCCGTCCAAGGAACGCGAAGGCCAGGGTCGCAAGCGCGCCGCCGGGAGGATAGGCGGTAAACACCACGTGATAGGCCGCGCGTTTGTCTTCAAAATTCGCGAGGCCGTTCAGGAATTCGATCGGCCCCATGACGTGCGAGAGTTCGTTGAGATTCGCGGTGCGCGGATCCGCGGCGATGAACGCGAGATTCGTCGCGACATGAAAGACGACGATCGCGCCGAGAATGAGCGCATCGACGGCACGCGCGCGGGCCGGATGATCGTTGGCGCGATCGGCCGAGTCCGTCATGCGCTATTCGGGCGACGGAGGCGCCGGCGCCTCGGGAACGAGCAGCACCGGCGCGCCGGGGCGGCGCGTCGCCACCATCGCCGTCGTGCCGTCGGGAAGCGGAAAGGCAACCGGGTCGCGATAGGTTTCGCGAAACTCGTCCGGCGGCGCGGCCAGGTATTCGTACGTGCGACGCAGCTGATCGTTCGCGCGATAATCGTCCACGGCGCCCGCCAGAACGATCTCCCACGGCACGCGGTACACGATGGCGTCAAAGCCCAGGATGTGTCCGGGTTCGCGCGGATTTTCGAGGATGTTCTCGTTGTCGTCGAGCTGCGTTTCGACGATGGCCTTGCTGTGGCGCAGCTTGAAAACGTACCAGAACGCGTTCCAGGAAAAGTTGAACTGCGAGTCCTGCGACAGGACGCGCGGCCATTCGGCCTGCGTGTTCGCGAGGATGTGATCGGCGATCGCGTCAACCTGCCACGCGCGCGTTTGCGGAACGAGATAGTTTTGTTCGGAAAGCACGCGGGGAAAGTAGCGGCCGGCGATCGCGTTGTCCGAGTCGTCGATTGGCAGCGCGCGATAATCGCCCCCCGCGCTGCGAAAAAACGTCGCGGACAGCACGCCAAACGTCATGCAGGCGCCGAACGCAAGTGCGAACGCGGCGATGCCCGCGAATCGCGCGGCGCGCGCCCAAAGCGGCGGCGTGTCGTCCGCGCGTTTTTCCGGAAGAAGGCGCGTGAGGATCCACGCTTGCGTCATCGCGAGGGCCGGCACCGCGGGAACGAGGTTCATCTCGTTGCGGATGTTGATGAAAAAGAACGCCACGAACGGCACGAAGGTCCACGCGGCGAGATACGCGCCGGCCAGCGCGCGGCGCGGGCGGTCATCGGCGCGCGCGAAGCGAAAAATGCAGACGCCGGCCGCCACGGGTAGCAGCACAAGCGCGACGCGATACGGCACGACGCCGATGTAATAGTCGGGCAGATACGAGCGATAGAATTGTGCAAGCGACGCGGGCGACATCGTCTCGACGTTCATCGCCATCTGCCGCGCGTAGGTGACGAAATTCAGGATCCCCTTCGGGAAGTACCACACCGACGCGATCGCCACGGCGACAAGTCCCGCGCCGGCGGCGTTGGCGAGCGGCCCGCGCGCCAGAGTCGCAAGCGTTCCCGCTCCCGCCACGAGAAGCGTCGTCCCGACAAGAAACGTGGCGCCGTAGGCGAATCCGCCGCCGCCGCCGACGGCAAACCAGGCATCGATGCCCGAGCGGGTCGCGGCGGGGTATAGAAACCACGACACAAGCGCGCCGCCGGCAATCCACGCGCCCGCGACGATCGCCGGCCGGCGGCCCATCACGCGCCGCGCGGCCGTAGGCGCATCCGTACGCCCCGCGCGCAACGCGGCGATCCACGCGACGAGGGACACCGCAAGCGGGCCCGCGAGAAATACGAGGAATGTCTGCTTGGAGAGCGCGGCGAGGCCGACAAACAGACCCGCGCCGTACGCGTACCGCTTGTCCGCGTAACCGCGTGAAAGCCAAACGCAGGCGATCGCCGCGACGCCCGCCGCCGCCAGCGGCCACTCCAGGAGAAACTGGCGCGAGCCTTCGCAAGCCGCCGGCGAGACGGCAAGCAGCGCGGCGGCCACAAGCCCCGCCGCGCGTGAAAACAGCGCACGGCCGAGGACGTAGATCGCGGCGAACATCACGAGCGACGGGATAAACTGCGAAAACTGAGCCGCGTCGTGCACGCGGCCGATCACGGCGAAAGCGAAGGTCGCAAGCACGCCGGCGGGCGGATATCCCGTGAACGCGACGTGATACGCAGCGCGCCAGTCTGGAAAATCCGTCAGGTTGTTCAGAAAGTCGATCGGCCCGAGCACGTGCGAAAGTTCGTTGATGTTCGCGGTCCGCACGTCGAGTTTGATGTACGCGAGATTGGTCGCGAAATGGAACAGGACGATCGCGCCGAGCAGCACGACATCGCGCGCCGTCGCGCGATCGACCGCGCGAAACAGCGACGAGCCGCGCGCCGTCATTGGCCCATCCACGACGCGACGCGCAGCGCGAAACCCCACCACGGCGGACACGGCGCGATGAGCGCGCGGCGGCGCTCGATCGCCAGGCGCAGGTACGACGCGCGCCGGCGGCCGGCGAGCATTTCGCCAAGCGCCGATCGTTCGATCCACAGCGCCGCGTGCAGCGGGTGAAAGTGCCGGCGGCAGAGATCGGCCACCTGCTTCCATTGCGCCGCGTAATCGAACGGCCCGTCCGCGAGGCCAAAGGCGTCGAGCGTCGTCATCAGCGAAAGCTTGCCCGCGGACTTGCCGAGGATGAGCGAGGTGTGCGGGCGGTCGCCGTCGAACACGAACAATCCGACGCACGTCTCGTCGGGCCAATATTTGTGGAAGCGCCGCTCGCGGCGCTCGACATCGAACACGCGGTCGGGAATCCGCTTGGGGGGACGCGGATGCCACCGCACGACCTCGCGCGAAAATTCGCGAACGACCGCGACGATCGACAGGATCTGCGCGTCGTAGTCGTCGTCGCGGGCGATCGCGCGCTGCCACGCGGCAAAAAACGCGCGCACGTCTTGCGGCGCGAGCACCGCGACGGATTCAACGCCCTGCTCGGCGCGAATTGCCTCCAGGTCGCGCACGTCGCGCGGCGCGTATCCGACGAGCGCGCCCTTTTCGGGGTGCCACGCCTTCACGCAACGGTCGTTTTCGACAAACAGCCACATCGTCTTGCCGCGACCGCGCGGCCGCGCGAACAGGGCCAGCAGGTTGCGCCAATGGCGCGCGTCCAGATCGACGCACTCGATTCCCGCACCGATCACGGCCGCATCTCCATCACGCGCACATGCCAGGCGTTCATCGGCACGACCGCGCGGCCGTGCCCGGCGAACTCCTCGCCCGTCGCCAGATCGCGCAGGCGCAACTCGCCCGCGGCCGTCACGTCCGCGTGGCGCGCGGCGCCCGTCGGATTGGCAAGATACGCGATCCGCCGCGCCGCGCCGGCGTGCGTCTGGAGCGCGAACGGCGGCGCAACGCGCGCGCGCGGCGCGATGCGCAAGAACGACGCGACCGCGGACATCGTCCGGCGCGATGCGTCGTCGCGCGCCAGCGGCGCGGCGACAAGCACAAGCCGCCCGCCACCCGCGTTGAAGACAAGCGCGTCGTGCTCGCATTCGAGCTTGTGAACCGGGCGCGTCGTGAAGTGGTCCAGCCGCGCGTATTCGGACATGGCCTCGGAGCGCGTCGGCACTTCGGGACCGATCACAAGTGTGCCGCCGAGCTCGCAGTACGCACGAAGATCGTCCTGCAACGATTTTTCCATGAATTCGAACGACGGGCAGATGACGATCTCGTGCCGGCGAAGCATCCCGATCCCGGCGGTGGAATCGCCTTCGCGCCACGGGATGCCGAGCGCGTCAAGCGATTCGACGGCCGCCGCGAGAAAATCGTCGCAGGCGATCGGGATGTTGCGCGCGAAGCCGAGCGGGCGCTCGTCGCAAAGATGCGCCGCCGTCATGCGGCCCTCAACGATCATCGGCGAAATGTTGCCGAAGAGCGTCGCCGCTTTTTCGAGCCGATCGTACGCACGCGGAATCACGACGAGCACCGATGCCTCGCGCGAAAGTTCGTTCAGGCGATGCTCGCGGATGAACGCGACAAGTTCGGCGAACATGTCGTACGTCTCGCGCCTTATGCCGCCGCGCCGCGTGATGGGCGAGCCGTACCAGCGGTCGCGCTCGACGGCCATATAGAAGTTGAATCCGCGCAATCCGTACATCAGGCCGGCCAGCGCGGTGAACTTGTGATCGTCCGCGCCAAGCGGCGGCCACGCCTGATAACAACCGGCGGAAAACTCGGGCGACCACGGCAGGCGGCTTCGCCCCTCGAGCGCGAGCAAGCGCCGGCGATACGACGGGAAATCGCTTTTTTTCTGGTAGTAGTCCTGGCCGACGATGTCGAGCGCCGTTTCGTCCGCGCCGACGTGAAATGGCGTTCGCGAAAGCGACGGCGGCATGTTGTGCGTGAACAGGATGTCCTTGATGCCGAGTTCCTCCCACATCGCGCGGCAGCGCACCAGCGCGTCGTGCAGCACGACCTCCCTATGTTCGATCCAGTCGAGATAGGCGGGCAGGTCCTCCGGCGATCGCGCGTCAAAGCGCGTCGGCGGCATCAGATCGTCGAAAGCCGCGACCTTGCGGCCGTAGGCCTGGGTGAGCGCGGCGGGCGTCGCGTATTTCGTCGCCACGAATCGTCGATACGCCGCGACCGCGCCGTCGGAGTAATCCATGTCGTACGCGCCGGTGCGGAAAAAGTAGGACAGCTCGTTGTCGCATTGCACGAGAAAGATCGGGCCGTTTGGCGCAAGCAACGGACGGATCACGCCGGCGAGCGCCGTAAACCAGACGCGTGTCTCGCGCCAGAACGCCTCCGACGAATAGCTCGGCGCGGGAAACGCGCGCGGCGGTAGCGGCATCATGATCGGCTCGCCGTCCGGGCCGCGCGCCTTGACGGCCGGGTCGTCGAGCACGCGCGCGGGAAACCCGAAGTCGGTCAGCTCCGCGTTGATGTGCGGGCCGGGGCGGATCATGACGTCGAACCCGAGTGACCCGGCGAGCCTGATGAATCGCGCCACGTCGCGCTCGGGCGACACGTCGCCGAAATCGAAACGCCCCGCCGCAGTCTCGTGTACCGACCAGGGGATGTAGGTGCAGGCCATCGTCAGGCCGAGGCCGCGCATCTTCTTGAGGCACGCCTCCCACACCGTCGGCGAGAGGCGCCAATAATGGATGGAGCCCGACAATAGCGGCGCGGCGCGGCCGTTTATCTCGACGCCGCTTGCCGTGACGCGCACGCTCACGCGGGCTCTCCGGGTGGGAACATTGAAGGCATGAATCCACGTCCCGGCAACGCTGTCAACGAAGGCGCGACGCCGCCGAAATTGCACCACGGAGAGCACAGAGGACACGGAGGGGAAAACTGGAGCATGACCTTTGTGTTCTCTGTGTTCTCTGCGGTGAGTCCGCGTCGCGCCCCTTTGCGTCTTGGCGGTGAACATTCTAATTTCGCGCGCATGTCGCTTGCCGCCGCCCTTCTTGTGTACCTCGCCGCGGGCGCGACGGCGGGTTTTATCGCCGGGTTTCTCGGCGTCGGCGGCGGCATCATCTACGTGCCGGTCCTCTCGCACCTCTTCCGCCTCGAAGGCGTCGGCGGCAACGATATTTTCCACCTCGCACTCGGGACGTCGCTTGCCGCCATCATCCTGACGGCAACCAGCAGCGCTCGCACGCACCACGCGAGCCGCATGGTCGATTGGCGGGCGGTGGGCTGGACGGGCGCGGGGGGGGTCATCGGCGCGACACTCGCGGCGCAGATCGCGCTGCGTATCGAGGGCGCGTGGTTGCAGACGATGTTCGGCGCGATGCTGATCGGCGTGGCGTTGCATCTGGGACTCACGAAATCGACGCCGCACGTGAAGGGAAGCGAGCGCCGATCGCGCCTGTTGCTCGCGTCGCTCGGCATCGTCGCGGGATTCTTTTCCGGTTTCTTCGGCGTGGGCGGCGGCATCGTCAACGTGCCGCTTTTCATCCTGTTCGCGAACTTCGCGCCGCACCGCGCCGTCGGAACGTCGAGCGCGCTGGTCGTCGTGTACGCGATCGCCGCGGCGGCGAACTACGTCGCCGCGACGCCGCCGGCCGCCATTCCCGGCGCGGTCGGATTTGTCTATCTTCCCGCCTGGATCGCGCTCGCGCCCGCCAGCATCGGCATGGCGCACCTGGGCGCGACCGCCGCGCGCCGCGTGAATCCGCGTCCGCTCAAACAATTCTTCGCACTGCTGCTTTTCGTCATCGGCCTTCGCGACGTGCTGCAGCCGTTTTGGGGAAACGCATGACCGAAATCGTCGTCCGATTCGCGCCCTCGCCCACCGGCAGCCTGCACATCGGCGGGGCGCGCACCGCTCTCTACAACTGGCTTTACGCGCGCCACACCAGCGGAAAGTTTCTGCTGCGTATCGAGGACACCGACGCCGAGCGCTCGACCGGCGAGAATGTGCGCGTGATCCTCGATGGCCTTTCGTGGCTCGGCCTCGATTGGGATGGCGAGCCGATCTATCAGTCCCGGCGCATCGACGCGCACAAGGTGCTCATCGACAAGATGCTCTCCGACGGCACGGCCTATCGCTGCACGTGCACGAAGGAGGAACTTGCCGAAAAGCGCGAGGCCGCGCAGGCCGCCAAGCAGAAATATACCTACGATCGCAAGTGCCGCGACGCGAATCACGGCACGGACGCGCATTTTGTCGTGCGCATCAAGATGCCTATCGACGGCGAAATCGTGGTGGACGATCTGATTCTCGGGCGCGTTGCCTTTCCGGCCGAGGAGCTCGACGACTGGATCGTCGCGCGCGCGGACGGCCTGCCGACCTACAATTTCGTCGTCGTCGCGGACGATCACGACATGCGCGTGACGCACGTCATCCGCGGCGTGGACCACCTGAACAATACCCCCAAGCAGCTCATCGTTTACAAGGCGCTGGGATTTGACGTGCCGGCATTCGCGCACATTCCGCTCGTGCATGGCCCGGACGGCAAGAAACTCTCCAAGCGCCACGGCGCGACGAGCCTGACGGAATTCGCGAAGCTCGGTTTCATGCCCGCGGCGCTGCGCAACTATCTTGCGCGCCTGGGCTGGTCGCACGGGGACAAAGAGCTTTTTGCCGACGAAGAATTGATCGCGCTATTCGACGTGAAGGACGTGAACCCATCCGCCGCGATCATGGATATGGACAAGCTCGCGTGGGTGAACCAACAGAAGATGATGACGCTGCCGGAAAGCGACGTCGTCGACGCGCTGCGTCCGTATCTCGCGGCGCGCGGGTATCCGGAGCGCGAGCAAGCCTGGCTCGAAAAACTCGTTGTCAACACGCGCGAACGGTTCAAGAATCTCGCCGAGCTGGCGGATCACGTGCGTTACTTTTTTGAAGACCCCGCCGCGTATGACGAAAAGGCAAAAGCGAAGTTCCTGAACGTCGACGGCGCGTCGATCCTCGCCGAGATCGCGGATGGCCTCGACGCTCTCGCGGATTTCGCCGAGCCGGAAATTGAACAGGTGTTCAAAACCATCTGCGAAGCGCGGAACCTCGCGCTGGGCAAGGTCGCCCAGCCGGCGCGCGTGGCGCTGACCGGCGGTACGGTTAGCCCGGGGATCTTCGAGACGATCGCGCTGATCGGCAAGGAGACGGCGTTGAGGCGGATTCGCGCGGCGGCGGCGGTTGCGCGTTAAGGCGTGGCGAACCGCGGCGGGTCGACGCGTGGCCGTTTTCGTAGGATCGCCTCGCATAGCGTCGTCATCCTGAGGCGAGCGCAGCGAGCCGAAGGATCTGGCCCCGACCGTGTCGACGCGTGGCCGTCAGCCGGGGCGAGCCAGATCCTTCGCTTCGCTCGGGATGACGAGTACGCGCTCACGATCAGGAGTACGCGCCCAGGATGACGAGAGCGCGCTCGGTGATGACCGCACGGCAACGACTCAAATTACAGCGTCGCGCGGACTTCCGGCAGCGATGCGCGGGGCGTCAGCTTCGTGTCCGCGTGCGCGCGTTCCAGGTCGAGCAGCTTTTTCTTGAGTTCGAGGCCGAACGCGTAGCCGCGCAGGTCGCCGGGTGTGGATCCGACGACGCGGTGGCACGGGAGCACGAACGGCAGCGGGTTTTTCGCGTTGGCCTGGCCGACGGAGATCGACGCCTTGGGGATGCCGATCCCAGCCGCGATCTCGCCGTAGGTCATCGTTTCGCCATACGGAATCCGCAAAAGCGCCTCGCGCACCTTGCGCGCAAACGGCGAGCCCATGATGCGGTACGGCACCGTGAACGCGCGGCGCTGGCCCGCGACAAACTCCTCGAGCTCAGCGAAAAATCGATCGAGAACCGGTGTCCGCCCGCCCACGACATCGGGGCGATCCCAGCGCGCCGCGGCGGCGCGCGCGGCGTCTTCCGCGTTTTTCGGCAAGGCGAGCGTCACGCACGTCAGTTCGCCGTCGAATTCGACCGCGACAACGGCGCGATCACCGAAAAACTCCATTTGACGCACATCAAACACGGCCCGATTTCCGCTCATCGTTCACCCCCTGGTTGCCGATAGAATACACCGAGCAACGAATAACGCACACGACGTGAAAACGCCCAGGGACGGGGCCCGCCATGACAAATTCCATATCCGCGAAATCGCTCGTTTTTGTCTTCGCTTTCGCCACCCTGGCCATCGCGCCGCTTCTGGCGGGCTGCGAAGACAGCACGTTCGGCGTCGCCACGCCGGACGAATCGGGCAACTACGAACCCGAATCCGCGAAACCGGAAGAGGAATCGGAGGAAGAAACGGAATCGTCCTTGGTCGATGCGCCCGAATTGTCGATCGACGACCCTTTAGGGAACGCGAGCCCGACCGACGACGACACCGCCGACGACGACCAGGCGGACGACCCCGCCGATGGCGGCGGCGATAACGATGACGACGCGGGCGACGATGTTTTTCCCGGATCGCCGGGTGACGACAACAACAACAAGCAATCAGCCTTGTCCGAGTTTCGCGCGCTGTGTTCGTTCGAGATGCACGCGAGAGAGATCACGCCGTTTACGCCGACACCCGCCCAGGCCGCGGAAGCTTGCAACATGGCGTTCGTGCCCGAGGGACCGGCATTTGTCGGGTGCGACCCGAATACGCCCGATCCGTTTGGCGAGGCGTGCCGCGCCGATCAGCTTCCGTTCCACGAGGTCCGTCTCTCGGCATTTGTCATCGACCGCGTCGAGGTCTCGTTCGGCGAATACAACGCATGCGTCGATGCGGGCGCCTGCGAGGCGTCCGGCTTCGCGAACGACCCCGTTTACGATCAGGCGCACCTGCCCGTCGTCGGAGTGACGTGGTTTGACGCGGACGCTTATTGCGGCTGGCGCGGCAAGCGGCTGCCCACCGAGGCCGAGTGGGAAAAGGCCGCGCGCGGCCCGGACGGGCGCGTCTACCCGTGGGGCAACCAGTGGCAACCCGAACGGACAAACTGGGACGAAAACGGTTACTACGACGGCTTCGCGTCTCCGGCGCCGGTCGTCTCCTTCACCGACGTGCGCACACCGTACGGCGCGGTCAACATGACCGGTAACGTCTGGGAGTGGGTCTCCGACTGGTACGACGCGAATTACTATTCCGTCAGCCCGGTCAACGATCCTCAAGGTCCCGCGACGGGCGCATCACGGCTGCTGAAGGGCGGCGCGTGGAAGTATGACTTCTACGACACGCGCCTGCGCACGAGCTTCCGCAACGTGCAACCGCCGCACGGCCGCAGCAACCATGCGGGATTCCGCTGCGCGATGAGCTGGTAGGTTTTTTCCGTAATAAAACGCAAGGAATTTTCACCACAGAGAACACAGAGGACACCGAGAAAACAAAAATTCTCTGTGTCTTCCGTGTTCTCCGTGTTGAATCGCGTTCCTTGCGATAACCTTCCAGCCTTTTAGCCTTCCCGTCTTCCAGACTATTTACGCTTGACGGGCATCCCCACCGTCGGCAGGCGGACGCGGTCGGGCAGGTAGAGCCCCCACACCGCCGTCGCCGAGCGCGTTGACGCGAGGAAGCACCGGCAGATCTGCGCGCCCAGGTCGTAGCGCGGAAACTGCTCCTCGATGCGCCGGACCTCCGGGCGGATGACGCGCTTTTTGCGCCCGAACACGTCCATCCACGCGCCGACGTGGATCAGCCCGGCGAGATTGCCCTTCGACCATTTCGGAAACGGCAGCATGTGATAGCGGATCGCGTCCGCGAGAGGGCCGATGCGCTCGTCGCCGTATCCGCCGGCAAGCAGAAAGCGGCGCAATTCGTACGCGCCGGAAACGGTGAAAGGGATGCGCGGGCGGCGATGGCCGGGGCACAGGCCGAGATCGTGGAACAGGGAGACAAGGTAAAGATCGCCCTCGTCAAACGGAATGGAACGCTTGCGCGCGAACGCGCGGGCCAGAAAAAAGCAGCGCAGCGAGTGGTTGAAGACGGCCGGCGGCGCGGATTGGCGCAACATGTCCGCGGCCTCGGCGAAAATCGGCGCGTCGGGTACGGCAAGCGGCGTGTCGTCCATGAGGGTGATTGGTAGGCGGGACGCGGGGTAAGCGCAAGGGGGGCGGCGAAAAACGAGGATTGAGGATTGAGGATCGAGGATTGAGGATTGAGGAATAGAATCGCACCGAAGCGCGCGCCATCGTTTACCGTCCATAAGGTCCATTCGGTCCATCATGTCCATTTTGTCCATCGCCCCGTCGGCACGTGGGGGCGATGCCGGCCAACCCGAACGATTTTTTTGCAAAATGTGTGCAAGGCGGCCTTGACACCGCGTCAGCCGTGACTACCTTTGCTGCGTCTCCGGCGAGTGTCCGCGTTTTTGGGGCGCCGGGGCAAAATATTCCTAAATTTTCGAGAAAAAGTCGCCAGCGCCGAAGACGCCGGGCGGCGCGGGTTTCGGTTTTGATCGGGTTTTTATCCAGGGTCCAACCCTTTTCGCACACCATCGCTGCGTTTCATCGAAAGGAGACGTCCTTATGAACATCCGTCCTCTCAACGATCGCGTCGTCGTCAAGCGCGTGGCCGAGGAGGAAAAGAGCAAAGGCGGCATCATCATCCCGGACACGGCCAAGGAAAAGCCGGCCGAGGGTGAGGTCGTCGCGGCCGGCCACGGCAAGAAGCTCGAAAACGGCACCGTCCAGAAAATGGACGTGAAGGCCGGCGACCGCATCCTGTTTTCCAAGTACGCCGGCACCGACGTAAAGATCGAAGGCGTGGAGTACGTCATCATGCGCGAAGACGACATCCTCGGCGTGATCGAGAAATAAATTCGGCCGAATCGAAAAGATCCCAAGGAGGTAAATCCATGGCCGCGAAAGTGATTATGTTCGGGCAGGACGCGCGGGCGCGCATCCTTTCCGGAGTGAACATCCTGGCGGACGCCGTGAAGGCGACGCTTGGCCCCAAGGGCCGCAACGCGATTCTCGACAAGTCCTTCGGCGCCCCGACCGTCACCAAGGACGGCGTCACGGTCGCCAAGGAGATCGAGGTCGAGGACAAGTTCGAAAACATGGGCGCGCAGATGGTGAAGGAGGTCGCCAGCAAGACCTCGGACGTGGCCGGCGACGGCACCACCACCGCGACCGTTTTGGCGCAGGCGATCTACCGCGAGGGCTTCAAGCTCGTCGCGGCGGGGGCGAACCCGATGGACCTGAAGCGCGGCATCGACAAGGCCGTCTCGGTCGTGATCGAGGAGCTCGACAAGATCAAGCGCGACACGCAGGACCAGAAGGAGATCGCGCAGGTCGGCACGATCTCGGCGAACAACGACGAGACGATCGGCACCATTATCGCGCAGGCGATGGACAAGGTCGGCAAGGAAGGCGTCATCACCGTCGAGGAAGCCAAGTCGATGGACACGACGCTCGAGGTGGTCGAGGGCATGCAGTTTGACCGCGGCTACCTGTCGCCCTATTTCGTCACCGACTCCGAACGCATGGAGGCCGTGCTCGAGGACGTGTACATCCTTCTGAACGAGAAGAAGATCAGCAACATGAAGGATCTTCTTCCGGTTCTCGAAGGCGTGGCGCGCTCCGGCAAGCCCCTTCTCATCGTCTCCGAGGATGTCGAGGGCGAGGCGCTCGCGACGCTGGTCGTCAACAAGCTGCGCGGCACGCTAAACGTGGCGGCGGTGAAGGCGCCGGGCTTCGGCGATCGCCGCAAGGCCATGCTCGAGGACATCGCGATCCTCACGGGCGGGCAGGTCGTGTCCGAGGACATCGGCACCAAGCTCGAAAACGTGACGCTCGACCAGCTCGGCCGCGCCAAGCGCATCGTGATCGACAAGGATAACACGACGATCGTTGACGGCGCCGGCGAGGCCGCGCAAATCCAGGGCCGCGTCAACCAGATCCGCGCCCAGATCGAGGAAACGACCTCCGACTACGACCGCGAGAAGCTCCAGGAGCGCCTGGCGAAGCTCATCGGCGGCGTGGCGGTCATCAAGGTCGGCGCGGCGACGGAAATCGAGATGAAGGAGAAGAAGGCGCGCGTCGAGGATGCGTTGAACGCCACGCGCGCCGCGGTCGAGGAAGGCGTCGTCCCCGGCGGCGGCGTCGCGTATCTCCGCACGCTCCCGGCGCTGCGCAAGCTGAAGCTCGAGCACGACCAGCAGGCCGGCGTGGATATCATCGCCCGCGCGCTGCAAGAGCCGATCCGCCAGATCGTCGCCAACGCCGGCGGCGAGGGCGCGGTGGTCGTTGAGCGCGTGATGGCCGAAACCGGCAACTTCGGTTTCGACGCCGCGACCGAGGAATACACCGACATGATCAAGGCCGGCATCATCGACCCGAAGAAGGTCGCGCGCACGGCGCTGCAGAACGCGGCGTCGGTCGCTACGATGCTTCTGACGGTCGAGGTCATGGTCGCCGAGAAGCCCGAGGAAAAGGGCGGCGGCGGCGGCATGCACGGCGGCGGAATGGGCGGCATGGGTGGCATGGGCGGCATGATGTAAGCGCCCGGCAAATCGAGAACCCGAAAGCCCCGGATGCGAAAGCGTCCGGGGCTTTTTTTGCGACCGGCGACTGGCAACCGACAACCGGTAAACACAACGCGGCGTATTCTTCCGGCGGGGCGAAAATTGCCGTGTCGCGGCAGACATGGCCGCTGGGCGCCCTGCCCCGCCAATCGACGCCGTGCGCCTAATTGCCTGAAATCCGGACACAATTTGCCGGACCGCCGGCGTGGCACAGCCCTTGCTCATTCCTGTACCCGGCATGGATGCCACGGACCGCGGCCCGGACGCCGCTCCATGGGAAGGAACGTCATGTCACGCGTCTCCGGCGATCTGGATCAGGCCTCTCTCCTTCGGATGTTCATGTCAAAATGGCAGGGCTCCGACGTCAGCCCCAACGCGGCCACGTTTGAAATCGCGATGCGCGAGGCCGCTTCGCAAAACGAAACACACGAATCCGAGCGCCGCCTGCGCGAAGACATGATTCCATCGACCGGCGACGGGCGAATCGGCTCCGACAACCCCGCGCCGGACGTCAACGAGGATGTTGTTTCGACCGGCGTCGCCAAGCATACGCCCCGTGCCGACAACGGCGAAGGCCGCATCGGATCGGAAAACTCCGGGCCGGCGCCCCAGGCGCCCCAAACCGCATCGCCGCAAACACCGGCGGACAAAGCCAACGCGCCGGCCGCACCGAAAATCCAGGCTCCCGCCGCTTTGCAAAAAGGCGCGTTGAAGATTTCGTTTGTCAGCACCGCTTCCGCGTCGGACGCGCCGGCTGTCGCACCGAAAGCGACGATGCCGGTCGTGTCGTCGAAGGTGCCCGCGCCGCTTGCGCCAAAAGCCGCGCCGGCGATCGCAACGCCGGCCGCCGCCGAACACGCTGCGCTACGCCCGGCGCCGCTCGCCAAAGCGCACGCCGCCGCGACGATCGTCGCCGCGAATCCGGAGGCCGTGACCAAGCCCGCGAATGCGTCGCGCGATACGCGGTTTCGTTGGCCGATGAACATCGAGTCGCTGGAAACGTTCGCACCGGTCGAGGACGCTCCGGTGACGGCGCCCAAGCCGGCCGTTTCGCGCGACGAAGCGGCGGCGATCGCGCGCGTCGTGCGCGATCTCATGAACAACCGCCCGATCGAGGCGCGTCCCGCGGCGGCCGCGAGCGTCGAAACGCCGGATGATACGACCGAGCCAGCCGCCGAGACCCGGCAGC
>JAIOHV010000129.1 GCA_019912885.1 bacterium | reverse complement strand
GCTCCAGATCGCCAAGCCCGCCGAGGTCGTCGATTAAATGGCCGAAGGCGTCGGGGTCGATGCGTATCGCGAGCGTGTTGATCGTGAAATCGCGCCGCGCGAGATCCTTGCGGATCGAGGAGCGCTCCACGGTCGGCAGTCGGCCGGGCTTGGCGTAATGCTCCACGCGCGCGGTGGCGAGGTCGATCTTCGATCCGTCGTCGAAGGTGATCTTGGCGACAAGAAATGGCTCGTGCTTTTGCACCTTGCCGCCAAGCCGCTTGACCGCCGCTGTCGCGACCGCGCGCGCGTCGCCTTCGACGGCGATGTCGATATCCAGATTTGCGCGCGCGAGCAGCAGATCGCGAACGCATCCGCCGACCATGTACGCGAGGCCGCCGGCCTCGGCGGCGATGCGCCCGATCTCGCGGATGCGCGCGAGCACGCCGGGCGGCAAGGTGCGCTCGGCGGCATCCGCGACGTTCGTCGAGGGATGCGCGGCGACGCGGCGCTGGCGCGGGCGCACGGCGTCCTCGCCCTCGATTTGCGCCCGGTAGATTTCCGTGCGCGTCACGACGCCGACAAGATCGCCGTTGTCGACAACGCACAGCAGCCGCCGCCGCCCGCGCACAAGCGGCATCATCTCGGCGATCGTCGCGTCCGGCGCGACGCTCGGTACGTCGCTTTCCATCACTTTGGAAACGGGCGCGTCGGTCAGGCCGTGGTGCAGCGCCTTGTCGGCGATCTGGCGATTCAAGACACCGACGATGCGCCGCCCGGCCATGACCGGCACGGCGTTGATGTCAAAGCGCGTCAGCGTCGCCTTGGCGTCGAGGATCGAATCCTTCGCGCCCACCGTGATTGGCGGGGAGGCCATGAGGTCGACGGCCGAAAGCGCCATGACGTCAGCCTCGCGGGTGCGCGGACTTGTGCAGCCGCTTCAGGCGCGAGCGATCGACGTGCGTGTAGATCTCCGTCGTCGCGATGTCCTCGTGACCGAGCAAGGTTTGCACGACGCGAAGGTTCGCGCCGTGCGCCAGCAGATGCGTGGCGAAGCTGTGGCGCAGCGCGTGCGGATAAACGTCCTTGTTAATCGCGGCCTTTCGTGCGAGGCGCTTGACGATGTTCCAGAAGGCCTGGCGGGTCATGGCCCGGCCGCGATTCGATACGAAAAGGGCGTCGGAAACGCGGTTCTTCAGAATTTGCGCGCGCGCTTCATTCAGATAGCGCGAAAGAACCCACGCCGCGGTGTCGCCGATCGGCACGACGCGCTCTTTTCGTCCCTTGCCGTGAACGCGAACGAAATCGGCTTCAAGATGAAGCTGCCCGACGCCAAGACTCACGATCTCCGTGGCGCGCAGGCCGCCGGCGTAAATCAATTCGAGCATCGCCGCGTCTCGCAGGCCTTCGGGCTTGTCGATATCCGGCGCGGCGAGCAGCGCTTCGACCTCGGCCTCGGTCAAGACGTGCGGCAACTCGCGGCTCATGCGCGGCAGTTCGACGAGTTCGGAGGGATCGGAGGCGAGGTGGTTTTCCTCGAGCGCGAATCGAAACAGGCCGCGAACGGCGATGAGATTGCGCGCCGCGGTGCGCGCGGACATGCCGGCCTCGCGGAGTTCACCGACAAACTCGAGCAGGTGCTGCGGACGCACCCGGGAAACATCCATCAGATTCTGCCGCTCGCAATAACGGGAAAACTTTACGAGGTCGCGCAAGTAGCTCTCAACGGTGTTTTTCGCGAGGCCCTTTTCCGCTCGGATATAAACGAGGTACTGATCGATCAGCCCGTCGATGTCCGGCGTCATTGGTAGCCCTCCAGGAACTCCATGATGCCGTCCGCGATGCCCTTGGCAAGCTCTTTCTGATACGCGGCGTCTTTCAGGCGTTTTCCCTCAACGGAATTGGTGATGAATCCGCACTCGACGAGCACGGCCGGCATGCGCGCGCCAAGCAGCACGTAAAACGGCGCGCTGTGCACTTTTCGCTCCACCACGTCGGCGTACCGCGCGCGCGCGTTCGAAAGCATGCGCGTGTGAACCGCGCGCGCCAGCATCTGGCTCTCGACATGTTTGTGCGACAAGTTGAGCACCGTGATCAGGTCATCCAGCGCGACGACGCTTTCGGCGTCGGTCTGGTTTTCCGCGGCTACGAGTTCCCGATGCTCGGGTCTGGCCCGGGGCGCGAAATGGTAGATTTCGACGCCGGCGGCGTCGCGGTTTCGCGCCGCGTTGATGTGGATCGACACAAACAGGTCCGCGCCGGCGCGGTTGGCGATCGCGGTCCGGCCGGGCAGGGGGATGAACTCGTCGGTCGCGCGCGTCATCACCGGTTTCACGCGGGGATTTTGCGCCAGAAGACGGTTCACCTCGCGCGCGATGCCGAGCGTGATGAGCGACTCGCGACCGCCGTGTTTGCTCATCGCGCCGGGGTCCTTGCCGCCGTGACCCGCATCGATGACGACCACCCACGGCGCGCCCGCCTCCGGCGCGGTCCGGCGGCCGGTGACATCGACGACGATGCGGAACGGATCGAGCAGCGGAAAGACGGTGAAGTCCTCGACGTTGTCGAAATCCAGCACGACGCGCACGGTGTCCTCGTTGAATTCACCGACGCGCACGCGCTCAAGCAACCCGTCGTGGATTGGCAGCTCGTTCGCGATGTCCGGCGCGCGCGCCGCGCCATGCAGATCGAAGTAGAGACGGCGCGGCAGATCGCTGCCGTCGGATTTTTCGATCAGCGCGTGCTCGAAGTCGACCTTTTCGGATGTCTCGATGACGACGCGCGTGTAGTCCTCGTCACTCCAATGATCGACGCGCGTCAGCACCGGCACGCCAAGCTCCGCGGAGAGTATTTGTGCAAGCTCGTCGGCGGGCGCGGCGGGCGGTTTGGGCGTCGGCGCCGGGGTGGCAGTCGCCCTGGCCACCTTCGGCGCAAGACGTTTTGCCGCCTTTCGCGCCTCGTGCGTCAGATCACCCCGAGGATGCCGTGCGACGCAGCGCTCATAGCGCTCGAAGGCTCCGGACTTGTCCCCCAGCCGCTCGAGGATGCGCGCCGCGCGCACGAGCGCGTCGTCGGCGAGATTCGAGGACGGATACTTTTTCGCAAGTTCGTCGTTCAGGCGCACCGCGTCGCGCAGGTCGTCGCTCGCGAAGCTCACTTCGTACAATTCTTCGTAGAGCTTCGCCGCCATGTAGAGCGCGTCGTCCGCGCGCGCGGACTTGGGATATCGCCGTTCCAGCTCCACGAATCCCTTCACGAGTTTTAGCCAGTTGTGCCGATAAAGTTTGCGCGCCTTGTCGTCCGTCAGCTTCGCGTAGCCGTCCTTTAGTTCGACGTACCGCGCCTCCACGGCGTCGCGGGCATGAAGCGCGCCCGCGCACATGGCGATCATCGCCCCGGCGAAAAGCGCTCGGCGGATCATGATCGTTTCAACATTCCCTTCAACGCGGCGAGCGCGGCAAGCGCCTGCATTGGGGTCATGTTTTCGGGATCAAGGAGCGCAAGCTCCCGTTCCACGGCGGACGGAGCCGGCGGGCGCGCGGCGGGAGCAAAAAACGTCAGTTGCCCGCGCGCCGCCTCGGCCGATTCGCGCGGCGCGGCGAGTTTCGCGTGGCCGAACTCGTCGAGCTCGATCGATTCCAGGTTCTTCAGGATCTCGTTTGCGCGCGTCACGACGGCGTCCGGCAGGCCCGCGAGGCGCGCGACCTGCACGCCGAAGCTGCGGCTCGCGCCACCGGCCACGATACGGTGCAGGAAGATGAGGTTCTCGTCGCGTTCCAGGATGGAGACGTTGAAGTTTTTTACGCGGTCGCGCTCGCGAGCGAGGTCAACCAACTCGTGGTAGTGCGTTGCGAAGAGGGTCTTCGCGCGCTTGCCGGGCGTATCGTGCAGATATTCGGTCACCGCCCACGCGATCGACAAGCCGTCGTAGGTGCTCGTGCCGCGGCCGATCTCGTCGAGCACGATGAGGCTGCGGTCGGTCGCGTTGCGAAGGATGTCCGCCGTTTCGCTCATCTCCACCATGAATGTCGATTGCCCGCGCGCGAGATTGTCCGACGCGCCCACGCGCGTGAAGATGCGATCGACCACGCCGATTTTCGCCTCTCGCGCCGGCACGAAGCAGCCGACCTGCGCGAGCAGCACGATGAGGGCGACCTGTCGGATGTAGGTCGATTTGCCCGCCATGTTCGGGCCGGTGATGATGAGCAGGCGCTGCCCGGCATCGAGCCGCGTGTCGTTGGCGACAAACCGCTCGCCCGCCGTGAGGCGTTCGACCACAGGGTGCCGGCCGTCGCTGATGACGATCGCGTCGCCGCCGTCAACCTGGGGGCGGCAGTAGCCGTGCGTTTCCGCGACGCGCGAAAACGAGATGAGCACGTCGAGCGTCGCGAGCAGATGCGCCGCGGCCTGGATGCGCGCGATCTCGCGATCGACCTCGTCACGCACGCGGGAAAACAGCTCGAACTCGCGCTCGACGATGCGCTCTTGCGCCGTGAGGACCTTCTCCTCGTATTCCTTCAGCTCCGGCGTGATGTAGCGCTCCGCGTTCACGAGCGTCTGCTTACGGATGTAATCGTCCGGCACGGACGCGCGGTGCGCGTGGCTGATTTCGATGTAGTAGCCGAACACGCGGTTGTAGCTAACGCGCAGCTTGTTGATGCCCGTTCGCTCGCGTTCGCGCGCCTCGAGGTCGGCCAGATACCCCTTGCCCTCGCGCGCGATCTTGCGCAGGTCGTCGAGCTCGGCGTCGTGGCCGGTGCGGATCATGCCGCCTTCACGGATCGAAAACGGCGGCTCGTCCTCGATCGCCCTTTCGAGCAGCCCGCGCACGTCGGCAAGGTCGTCGTAATCGTCGGCAAGGGTCTTGACGAGCGCGCACGAGAACGTGGCTAAAAGAGAGCCCAGGCGCGGCAGGATGCCGAGGCTTTCGCGCAGCAGCACGAGGTCGCGCGCGTTGCAGGCGGCAAGCGAAATGCGCCCGCAAAGGCGTTCCAGATCGTGCACGCCGCGAAGTAGCCCAAGCAGCTCGTCGCGCTCGACGACGCGTGCCGACAGTTCCTCGACCGCATCATGCCGCGCGACGATCTTCTCCACGTCGAGCAAGGGGTAGAGCAGCCATTGGCGAATGAGCCGCGCGCCCATCGGCGTCACCGTGTCGTCGATGACGCCAAGCAGGCTTCCGCGCCGGCCGCCCTCGCGCAGGCTAGCGACAAGCTCGAGATTCCGCTTGGCCGTTTCGTCGACGATCATGAACTCGTCGCCGGAAAAAACGCTCAGGCGGTTGACGTGCGGCAGATCGCGCAATTGCGTCTCGAGCAGGTACGCAAGGACGCCGCCGGCGCTCGCGAGCGCCGGGCCGAGGCGCGCGTCGTCCATGCGGTCGATGCCGGCCTCCGGGAATTGCTCGGCGAGCTTTGCACGCGCGCGACCGGGATCAAACGCGTCGCCGTCGGTCCACGTCACCATCGCGGCGTCGGCCTGGGCAAGCAGGGCGGCAAGGCCGGCGTCTTCGCGAAGAGGCGCGGGGCAGACGATCTCCGCCGGTTCACGCCGGGCAATTTCGGCGGCGACGCGCGCGGCGTCCGCGATCGCGCCGACGAGAAACTCGCCGGTCGAAAGGTCCGCGAACGCGAATCCGAAGCGCTCGCCGTCGCGCGTCAGGCCCATCAGATAGTTCGGCGCGCGCTCATCGAGCGTTTCGGGCTCGAGCGCGACGCCCGCGGTGACGACGCGCGTCACCGCGCGCTTCACGACGCCCTTGGCGGTCTTGGGATCCTCGATTTGCTCGCAGATCGCCACGCGCACGTTGGCGCGCACGAGCCTGGCGAGGTATCCGGTCAGCGCGTGGTACGGGATGCCCGCGAGCGGGACGGGATTTTTCGAGTTCTTGTCGCGCGCGGTGAGGGCCAGATCCAGAAGCCTTGCCGCGATCTCCGCGTCCTCGTAGAACATCTCGTAGAAGTCGCCCATCCGGAACATCACGATGTGCTCCGGATAACGCGCCTTCACCTCGGCCCACTGGCGCATGGCGGGGGTGAACGAGTCGATATCGGCGCGGTGGGCGGACATGAGTGGCGCCAAAAGTAACGGGGTACGCGGAAAGAGGAAAGAGGAACGGGGAAATAGGAAACAGGAAAGAGGAAATAGGATAGGAAATAGGAAATAGGAAAGAGGAAATAGGAAATAGGAAATAGGAAATAGATAGTCGCAACGAGAAACGCGGGCAACGAGCCGCCTTATCGTCGTCACACGAACAGGAAACGCAACTTGGCCTCCAACAGCTTCGGCCGATTTTTGCGCGTCACGACCTTCGGCGAAAGCCACGGGCACGGGCTTGGCGTCGTCATCGACGGCCTGCCCGCGGGGCTTGACGTCGATGTCGACGCGGTGCAACGCGAGATGGACCGCCGGCGGCCGGGCCAGTCGGATATCACGACACCGCGCAACGAGGCGGATGCCATTCAGGTGTGGAGCGGCCTGTTCGAGGGGCGTACGACCGGTACGCCACTCGCGATCGCTTTCGTGAACGCCGACCAGAAATCGTCCGCGTACGAAAAGCTCGCCGACGTTTTCCGCCCCGGTCACGCCGATTACACT
>JAIOHV010000128.1 GCA_019912885.1 bacterium | reverse complement strand
GCGCGAGCTCGACCGCATGGCGATCGAGGGTTGCAACATCCCTGGCCTCATCCTCATGGAAAACGCGGGCGCCGGCTGCGCGGGGATCGTCATGGACCGGCTCGAGGCCGCCGCGGATCTAGGCGTGTGCGTCGTCGCGGGGACGGGCCAAAACGGCGGCGACGGTTTCGTCGTTGCGCGTCATCTTTGGAACAACGGCTTCGACGTCGAGGTCTACATCATCGGCTCCGGCGACAAGATCGGCGGCGACGCGGCGATAAACCGCGATATCGTCCACGGTATCGGCATCACCGTGTCCGAAGTGACTTCGCGAGAGGATTTCGAGATCCTCGAGCAGGATCTGGATCACGCGGGCCTGATCGTCGATGCCCTGTTCGGCACCGGGCTTGCGCGCGAGGTCAAGGGCATCCATCGCGACGTGATTGAAGCCATGAACCGATCCTCGGCGCCGAAGGTGTCCGTCGACATCCCGTCCGGCCTCGACGCCGACACGGGCCATCCGCTAGGCGCGGCGGTGTTCGCCACGGTCACCGCGACCTTCGGTTTCGCGAAGATCGGCCATTTCACGCATCCGGGTTTTCTGCATTGCGGCGAGGTATATGTCGTCGATATCTCGCTGCCGCCGTTTCTCGATGAGGATATGTCCGTCGCCGCGTGGCTCGCGGAACCGGCGGATTTTAAATCCGTCTTTCTGCCGCGCGAGCCCGACGCGCACAAGGGCAATTTCGGCCATGCGCTCGTCGTTGGCGGCGCGCCGGGCTTGACCGGCGCCGCGGCGATGAGCGCGCTCGCGGCGCTGCGCGCGGGCGCGGGCCTTGTCACGCTCGCCGTGCCGGAGCCCTTGAGCCTCGCGATGGAGGCCAAGACGCTCGAGGTGATGACGCACGCCCTTCCGGGCGCGGGCAACGGCGGGCTCGCGGCCAAATCCGCGGGTCCGATCATCGAACTGCTGAAGTCGCGCGCGGTGCTCGCGATCGGACCGGGCATGGGAACGGGGACGGAGCAGGAGAAGCTGATCGCGGAGCTGTTGCCGCGCGTGGCCGTGCCGGTCGTTGTCGACGCGGATGGCCTGAACAACCTCGCCGGGCAGACGGAACTCCTCGAGCGCTGCCAATCGGAAATCGTCCTGACGCCGCATCCCGGCGAGATGGCGCGTTTGACCGGAAAGAGCGTCGGCGATGTGATGGCCGACCGCGTCGGCGTCGCGCGCGAGTTCGCCCAAAAGCGCCAGGCGTGGGTGGTGCTCAAGGGCGCGCGCACGGTGATCGCCGCGCCCGACGGCCGCGTGTGGATCAACACCACGGGAAACCCGGGCCTGGCCAAGGCGGGATCCGGCGACGTGCTCACCGGCGTCATCACGGGATTTCTCTCGCGCGGCGTGCCGGTCGCCGAGGCGGTCGTGGGCGGCGTTTTTCTGCACGGCTACGCGGCGGATCTCGCGCGAGACCGCCTCGAGGAAAGCGCGCTTGTCGCCTCCGATCTTCTCGACGAATTTCCGAACGCGCTCAAGCGCGCGGCCGACCTGCCCGAGGGCGATATCGTGTCGCGCTGGGAGCGCGAAGACGACGATTATTTCGACGCCCCCGAATCCGACGAGGAATGACCGAACGCACCATCGTGACGCGCGGCGACGCCCAAACGCTCGCGCTCGGCGCGCGGCTCGGGCGTCTTGCCCGCCCGGGCGACGTCTTCGCGCTTGTCGGGCCGCTCGGCGCGGGAAAGACACGCCTTGCCAAGGGAATCGCGGCGGGGCTCGGCATCGACCCGGAGCACGTCGTCAGCCCCACCTTCACGCTCATCGACGAGCATCGGGGGCGCCTGGCGTTGACGCACATCGATCTGTATCGCGTCGAGTCCGTGGATGAGGCCGAAAGCGCCGGGATCGGCGACGCCGTGGGATCGGACGCGGTGTGCGTCGTCGAGTGGGCGGATCGGCTTCCGGGCTTGCTCCCTCCCGATTCGATCGAAATCCGCATCGGGATACAATCCGATGACACGCGGCGCATCGTCTTCGTCTTTACGCCGGACGCCGCCGCGCACTATAGTCCGGCCCTCGATTGATCGGCGGCTCCCGTCGCCCCTGAAAGCCATGTCTCTCATCGTTCAAAAATACGGCGGAACCAGCGTCGGCACCGTGGAGCGCATCCAGAACGTTGCGCGCCGCGTCGCCGCGACGCACGACGCGGGGAACCAGGTTGTCGTCATCGTCTCGGCCATGTCCGGCGAAACCGACCGCCTGATCGGCCTTGCGCGCGCGATCGACGCGCGGCCCCTGCGCCGCGAACTCGACGTGCTTCTCAACACCGGCGAACAGGTGACGATCGCTCTGCTGGCGATGGCGCTTCACGCGATTGGCAAGGACGCACGCAGCTACCTCGGCCACCAGATCCGCATCGTCACGGATTCCGCGTTCAACAACGCGCGCATCCTGTCGATCGATGTGGGTTCGCTGCGCGATACGCTCGCGCATAACGGCATTGCGGTTGTTGCGGGCTTCCAGGGCATCGACGAGGCCGGCAACCTCACCACCCTCGGGCGCGGCGGATCGGATACGACGGCCGTGGCGCTCGCCGCGGCAATCAGCGCCGATCTCTGCGAGATCTACACGGACGTGGACGGCGTTTACACCACCGATCCGAACCTCTGCGCCGACGCGCGCATGATCCCCGAAATCACCTACGAAGAGATGCTCGAAATGGCGTCGCTCGGCGCGAAGGTCATGCACCATCGAGCCATGCTTTTCGCCACGACCTACAACGTGCCGGTTTGCGTCCGGTCCAGTTTCAACAACAATCCTGGAACCTACATCGTTCCCGCGAGGCCCGATATGGAAAACGTCGTCGTCCGGGCGATCACTTTCGAGCGCGACGCCGCGCGCATCCGCTTTCTGGGCGTGCCCGACCGCCCCGGCATCGCCGCCGCGATCTTCGAACCGATCGGCGAGGCGGGCATCAACGTCGATCTCATCATCCAGAACTCGTCGACCGACGGGCTTACGGATCTGTCGTTCACGGTGCCGCGCGCCGACGTCGACGAGGCGCTGACGATCTGCCGCAAGACCGCGGGCAAGCTCGGCGCGGTCAACGTCGAGTCCGACCGGAACATCGCCAAGGTCTCCGTCGTTGGACTCGGCATGCGAACGCACGCCAACGTTGCGTCGCGCATGTTTCAGGCGCTCTCCGCCGCGGGCGTCAACATCCAGATGGTCTCCACGAGCGAGATCAAGGTGAGTTGCGTCATCGACGAGGACCGCGTCAAGGACGCCGTGCAGGCGCTGCACAGCGCATTTCGCCTGTCCGAGGACACGCCCATCGTGGACGAAACCGCCTCCGCGTAACGATGGCGCGAACAACGGCCGCGCCCGACGCGATCGAAACCGCGAGAAAGCGCGCGCCCGCGTCGCTGTTGCGCTGGTATCGAAAACGCGGCCGCGATCTTCCCTGGCGCCATACGCGCGACCCGTACCGCATCTGGGTCTCCGAGACGATGTTGCAGCAGACCGTCGTCGAGACGGTCATCCCGTATTACGAACGTTTCCTTGCGCGATTTCCGGATGTCCGCGCGCTCGCGGCTTCGGCGAACGACGATGTCCTCGCCGTGTGGCAGGGTTTGGGATATTACCGCCGCGCCATTCACCTTCGGCGCGCGGCGCACGTCCTCGTCGCTGAACATGGTGGCGTCCTTCCGCGCGATGAGGCGGCGCTGCGCGCGCTGCCAGGTATCGGCGCGTACACCGCGGCGGCGGTCGCGGCGATTGCCTTTAACAGCCGCACGTTGCCGATCGACGCCTTGATCCGCCGCGTCGCGTTCCGCGTGCTTGGCCTTAAGGGGGCGGGGGACGACCGCCGCATGCGCGAGGACGCGCTGTTTCTGATCTCGAAACGAACGCCCGGAGACAGCGTACAGGCGCTGATGGATCTGGCAACCGCGATCTGCCGCCCCGTGAATCCACTTTGCGACGAGTGCCCGATTTCGCGGGCGTGCGTTGCCTTTTCGAACGGAACAAGCGACGTGCGTCCCGCGAAACCGAAGCCGAAAATCGAGGCGATCGACGTCGCGGTCGGTATCCTTGTGCGCGGCGATACGGTGCTCTTGCAGCGCCGCGCCGAGGACGGACTGTTCGCCGGGCTCTGGGAGCTTCCCGGCGGCAAGGTCGAGCCGGGCGAGACCGCTTCCGAGGCCGTCGTCCGCGAATTCCGCGAGGAGGTCGGCCGCACCGTGCGGATCGTCGGCGAACTGGCGCCGGTGCGTCATGCATACACGCGCTTTCGCGTGACGCTGTATCCGTTTATCGTTCACGCGCGCAAAATGGCGCCGGAGCACGACGGGCGGCGCCACGTGCCGATCGCGGATGTCGCGCGATTTCCGCAGCCCGCCGCCAATGTCACGATATGGCGGCTGTTTCACGCATGGCGCGAAAACGCGATTTCACGGAGGATGCGATGACGCATCGACGCATTCCGGCAACCCTCGCCGCGGCCCTGATCGCCCTGTCCGCCTTCCTTGTGCTGGGCGTCGCGCCGGTGCAACCGGAATGGCAGGCCACGGACGGCGGCAAATACCTGCTGTTTCCGTCCAGGGCGGCGAACACCGGCGCCAAGCCCCTTGTGGTCGTGCTGCACGGATACGGCGGCGACGCGCGCTCGATGGGCATGCTCTGGAGCCTGCAACCGGGACTGGCGGGCGCCACGGTTGTCGCACCGCAAGCGCCGGAGAAAAAACGCGGCGGGCGCGCGGTTTCCACCTGGGACCGCGTGGACGAAAATTACGTTCTTGCCGTCATCGACGAGGTCGTTTCCCGGCACGCGATCGACGCAAGCCGCATCGCCGTCGTCGGTTACAGCGCGGGCGCGTCGATGGCGATCCGCCTTGGCCTTGCGCACGGCGACCGGTTTGCGGCCGTCGTTTCCATCGGCGGCGGACTTTCGATGGCGGCCCAGGGCGCGGGGCAGGGCACGCGCTTTTTGTTCGTGACGGGTCAGCGAGACGAGCGTTTTTCGCAAGACAAATTCAAACATCTGTTCGCTCGCCTTGAAAAGTCCGGCGTGAAGATCGAACGCCAGGTCGTGCCCGGCGCGGACCACGCGGCGCTCTACAACCGCATCGATGATGCCGGCGCCTGGCTTTCCGGCGCGCTCGGGCTGACGCCGCCAGCCGGCACGCCGTAGTCGCCCCACCGGCATGAACTGCCGGAATCCCGACGGAATGCGCGGCCACGGACCAGGGGGACCATCCGGGTCAATTCGATATAATTCAACAAAATCAAATGGATGGGCGCGATTGCGACCGGTTCGCGCGAGAGGGCACCGCAATTGCAGCGCTACTCGGGCGGACCATTTCGCCTGCGGGAGGTCGCTTGACCATCGACGGATTCCTGTTCGGATCGCGTACCGTCAACGCCCTCGAGCGTTCGCTCGACGCGCAGCTCAAGCGCATCGAAACGGTAACCTCGAACCTCGCGAACGCGGATACACCCGGTTACAAGGCGCGCGAGGTGGATTTCCGCCGCGTTTTCGAGGTGGAACTCAAGCGCCGGAATCCGGAAAATCTCGCGACGACGCACGCGGAACACATGGGAAGCGCGGGCGAGATGGCCGGGACAAAGGGCGCAAACGGCATCGCCATCCGCGACCGCGAGGGCGGCGCGCTCCGGGTCGACGGCAACACCGTGGATCTCGATCGCGAGATGGGCGATCTGGCTCACGCGCAGCTTCAATACAGCGCGGCGATCACCGCCTTGTCGCGCAAGTTCGCGATGCTGGCGCAAGCCCTCTCAAGCCCCGTGGACTGATTGTAGATTGCAGATTGAAGATTGACGATTGAAGATTGGACGCGCGCCGCGATGGTGCGGTTGGTCGTCGCGATAGAGCAACTCCTCTTTTTAGGACGACGGAAAAACCGGCGAAGAGGTTCACACAATCTTCAATCTTCAATCTTCAATTTCATCCAAGCGGCGGCGCTTCGTAGAGATGGGCGTATTCCTGAAGCGCGTAGCGATCGGTCATGCCGGCGATGTAGTCCGCGATCGCGCGGCGCTTGCCCGCTTCCTTGGCCAAATGTTGGTAGCGCCTGGGCATCATACTCGGGCAGATATCGTAGGCCGCGAAAAGCTTTCGCAAGGTGTTCTGCGCCTGGAACCGCCGGTGCTCCAGTGGCGGGCTCTTGTAGAGATTGTCGAACAGGTACACGCGCAAGGCTTCCTGCAGCTCGCGCGCCTCGACGGAATGCTCGACGAGCGTCCCGGCGCACGCGCGCACGTCGGCGAGCGTCTCCACGCCATTTGCCGCGATGTTCCGCTTCGTGGAATCGACGAGATCGGTGATGAAATAGCCGATCAGATGGCTGATAGCCTGCGTCTTCTGATGCTGGCGCTCGATCGCGCCGTACCGCGCGTGCACCTGCGCCAGCATCTGGGCGAATACCGGCACCTCGCATAGTTCGTCCCATGCGAGGATGCGGCTCTCCAAGCCGTCGTCCAGGTCGTGGTTTAAGTACGCGATCGCGTCCGTGTGGTTGATGAGCTGCGCCTCGAGCGTCGGCTGCCATTCGGGATGATAGGGCGCGTAGCGCTCGGCGTGCGGGCGATCGTAATACGTCGAATGCTTGATGATGCCTTCGCGCGTTTCGAACGTCAGGTTGAGCCCGTCGAAACCGGGGTAGCGATCCTCGAGCAGGGTGACGACGCGAAGCGACTGCCAGTTGTGCTCGAATCCGCCGTCGTCGGCCATCAATTCGTTCAGCGTGTCCTCGCCCGAGTGCCCGAACGGCGTATGACCAAGATCGTGCGCGAGCGCCAGGGATTCCGCGAGGTCGATATTCAGCCCCAGCTTGCGCGCCACGCCGCGCGAGATCTGCGCGACCTCGATCGAATGCGTCAGTCGTGTTCGGTAGTAGTCGCCCTCGTGATTGACGAAGACCTGCGTCTTGTATTCGAGCCGCCGGAACGCGCTGCAATGCACGATGCGGTCGCGATCGCGCTCGTAAGCCGGGCGGTTGTCCTTGAAACGTTCGTCGTGTTCGCGCCCGATGGAGTGGGCGTCATGCGCCGCGAAGGGGGCCAGGTTGTCGCGATCGTCGGACGCCATCGAATGCCTCCCGTCAGTTGGCCGGCTCATCCGGCGGCTCGCCGTCGCCGCCTTGGGCGTCACGCCGGTTCGCGAGCACGTCGGCCTGAACGTCGAACGCGCCGCACAGCGCGACGATGGCGTGAATCTGCGCGTTCAGCCGGATGTCGCTGTCGACGAGGCTCTGGCGAAACGCGCCGATCGTCTCGTCCGGCAACGCGGTGTAATACGAATTGTCCTTGGTGAACTGCGTATTGAGGAGGAAGCCCGTCGCGCGAAGGACGGCCTCCTGATAGCGCGAGGGATCGACGCCGGACGCGCGCGCGAGGCGTTCCGCCGCGACAAGCGCCTCGGCGCGGATCGCGGTCGAAAACGTCTTGGGCGGATGCGCGTTGTCGAAGCCGCCGATGTAATCGCCATACCGCACGTTTTCGCGAACGAATTGATCGTCGAAAACGCGGTCGGCCATTTCAAGCGCCGCGCGCGCGTAGCGCTCGTCCTTTTCGATGCGCCACATGTCGGCAAGTCCCTGAATCGTCCACGTGTCGTACGCGCCGGTTTTCTCGAACGCCGCGATCTGCCGATCCGCAAGCGTGCGCGCCGCGGCGATCCAGTCCACGTTCGGCGATCGCTCGTAATATCGCGCAAGCGCCATCAACGCAGGCCCCTCGGTGTAGAACGGCGCTCGCCGCGGCATGTACCCGGCGAGCTTGTGAAAATACGTCGGGAAAACGCGCCCCGCCTCATCCCGCATGAGGGTGAGGTAATAGGCCAGCCGGTTGACGTTCGCGGGGCCGAGTTCTTCCATCACGATGGGCGGCATCGCGGTGATCGCGAGCAGCGTCATCGCCGTGCTGCTTGTTTTCGCGTTGCCCAGGAACTCGACGTGCGACGCCTCGGGTTCCATCACGGGATCGTCCAGGTGACGCACGAGCCACAGGAGCGGCGCCTTGGTCTGATCGATGATCTCGAGACGCTTGCTGTATTGAAACAGCACCGACAGCCCGTAGATCGCAGCCGCGTGATACGCGGGGTCGTATTCCAGAAAACCGGCGGATTCGTTGCGGATCGGATCGTAGCCCATGCGGAAGCGTCCGCCCGGCTCGACATTCTGCAGGATATGCCGCCCCGCGCGCAGCGCCGCGTCCTGCACGTCTTGCGTCGAGTACCGTTGGATGCTCGGATTGCCGCGATACAAAACGACCGGCGCGAAATCCGGCGCCTTCTGCAGGAAGCTGAACGTGCTCATCCGCGACACCTGAAACGTGCGCCAGCCTTTCTCGCCGAGGCCTGCCTGATCCGACAGTTCCGCCAGCATGCGCAGCTTGCGCTCCGCCGGGCCGACATCCGCCGCTTCCCAGCCGAGCGTGATATAGTCCGCGGGCAACTGATAGAAAACGTCGTCGCCGCGCTTGAGCGCAAGGCCGTGAATCCCCGGCTCGATGGCCGTACCCGATCCGTCGCCCCGGATCTTCGCCGGGCGCAGCCGCGTGACGATGTCGATCTTCACGGCCAGCTTGTCGCGATTGACGAGGTAGTAGCGCGCGAAGTCCTCGTTGCGCATCACCATCGTCGCCGCGTCAAGAAGGCGCTCCTGCGTCGTGCCGCTTGTCCCCACGCCCCAGATCATGGGGCTCGCCGTGTGGAAGACGGACACGAAAATCGGGACGTCGCCGATTTCGGGAATCGAAATCTCTGGTGGAATCTCGCCGAGCTTGTCGAAATCAGGATAAAGCGCGAAGGCTTTACGCACCACATTCGCCATGCCGAGTTGTTGGAGCATTTTCGGTTGGACGTTTTCACGGATTTCCGGCAGCGGCTCGCCCGGATCGACGATGCGGCAGCCCGCCGCCGCGAGGGACAAGGCCAGGGTGAACGCGATGGCGCTTACGCGTCGCATCGAACCTCTCCGGCGCGCAGTTTCTTGATCTCCTCCTCGCTCAAATGCCGCGTTTTTCCGCGCGGCAGATCGCCAAGAGCGAGCGGCCCGAACGCGATACGGCGCAGCTTCTTGACCGGATGGCCGACGGCTTCGCAGATGCGGCGAACCTGCCGGTATTTCCCCTCGACGACGCGCACACGAAGCTCGGTATTGTCACCGCGCACCTCGAGAACGTTCACGTCGGCCGGACGCGTACGCCGCCCGTCAAGCGAGACGCCGCCGCGAAGTTTCGTAAGCGCGTCGCGCGAGACGCGGCCTTTTACGAGCGCGATATAGACCTTCTCGACATGATGTTCCGGCCGCGTGAGGCGATAGGCCAGGGGGCCGTCGTTCGTCAGAAGCAGCAAGCCCTCCGTGTCAAAATCCAGGCGCCCGACCGGTTGCACGTGCGCCTTCATGCGCGCCAGATAGTCGAACACCGTCGGCCGGCCCTCCGGGTCCCGGCTCGTCGTCACGACGCCGCGCGGCTTGTTGAGCATGATGTATTGATGCGGCTCGAGCCGCTTGATGAGCTTGTCGTCCACGCGCACGTGGTCCGATTCGGCATGCACGCGATGCGCGGGATTGGTGATGACCGCGCCGTTCACCTTCACGCGCCCCTCGGCGACCACGTCGCCCGCGCCGCGCCGCGACGCCACGCCCGCGCGCGCGAGGTACACCACAAGGCGCAACTCGTCGACGGCGCCTTTGGTTTCATCGGTTTTATGCGTTCGCGGAGGCGTCGCCATCGGCATTCTTGTTTCGCGGCGATCGTCTCGACCGGCGCGCGAGAAGGTCGTCCGCGACGTTGGCGTCGCGGTAATCGTTTTCAGGATTTGTCATCCTCGTCGTCGTCGTCGTCATCATCATCGTCCTCTTCCTCGTCGTCTTCATCGTCATCGTATTCCTCGTCATCCTCGAATTCGTCGTCGTCGTCCGCCTCGTCATCGTATTCGCCTTCGTCGTCCTCGTCGAACGCGTCCGCCTCGCCGTTACCACCGGCGGCGTGATCCCTGGCCTCACCGTCCCCGGTCTCGATCGGAGAGGCGTTCTCGTCCGCGGGATCGTCCGGCGTGGCGCCGTGCGGATTGAGAAAGGGGTCCACGTCTTCGTCCTTCAGCTCCTCGATTTCCTTCAGCGTCGGAAGCTGCGACAGATCCTTCAGGTTGAAGATTTCCAGAAATTCGCGCGTTGTCCCGAAGATGAACGGCTTGCCCGGCGCGTCCTTGCGCCCGAGGATCTTCACGAGCCGGCGTTCGAGAAGCAGATTCACCGCGCTGCCGCTGTCCACGCCGCGGAATCCCTCGATCTCAGGCCGCGTCACGGGCTGGTTGTACGCGACGATGGCGAGCGTCTCGAGCGCCGCCTTCGACAGGCGAGCCGGTTTCTTTTCGACAAGCCGCCGCACCCACTCCACGTTGTCGGGCCGCGTGCGAAACTGGTAGCCCATCGCGACCTCTTCGAGCAAAAAGCCACGGTCGCCCTCGCGATACTCGCGCATCAGGTCGTCGATCGCGGCCTTGATGTCGTCATTCGGAATGCCGTCGAGCACCGCGCGAATCTTCGCAAGGGGCACCGGCTCCTCGCTGACGAAGATGAGCGACTCCACGATCGAACGCAGGCGTTGCGGGTCCATGAGCTAATTCTCGTTTCCGTTATCGGGCGCATCGGACGCCGCGGGCGCCTTTGGGTGCCCATTCATGGGCGCCGCGCCGGCGGCGGTCGACTCGATGTCGTCGGGAATCTCCACCGGCTCGTCCGGCGCGAGCTTCGAAAGCACGTGAATCGGCCCGAAGCGCGCCTCCTGCACGATGGAGGCGTATTGCAGCCGCATCAACTCCAGGATGGCGAGAAACGTGATGATGATCTCGCCCTTGCTGATGTCATCCTCGAACAGTTTCTCGAAACGCACGTTCGGCGTCTTGCCGAGCACCTCGATGATCTGCGTCATGCGCTGGCGGATCGAGTAGCGCTCCGCCGCGATCATCGTGACGCCCGGTCCCTTGGCGCGCGCGAGCACGCCCTTGAGAGCCTCCATCAGGTCGAACATGTTGACCTGCAGGAACGCGGGCTCCTTGCGCGCCTCGTCGATCTCCGGCGATGTGAACTTGCGCGCGAACACGTCGCGTCCGAGCAGTTCGCGTTCGCCGAACTCGTGCGCCGCCTCGCGGAATCGTTCGAACTCAAGAATCTGGCGCACCAGCTCCGCGCGCGGATCGTCTCCCTCGTCGGCCGCGTCTTCGGGCCGGGGCAGCAGCATCGCGCTTTTGATCTTCATTAGCGTCGCGCTCATCAGCAGATATTCGCTGGCGATCTCCAGGTTCAGCTCCGTCATCAGCTCCAGAAAATCGAGATACTGCCGTGTGATTTCGGCGATGGGGATGTCGAAGATGTCGTATTCGTTCTTGCGCACCAGGTGCAGCAGGAGATCGAGCGGCCCCTCGAAGGCCGAGAGCGTGACGCGGTATTCGCTCACGGCCGAAGTCCCATGGACGAACGAACCGCGTGCATCGTCTCTTCGGCCGCGGCCCGGGCTTTGGCATTGCCCGCGTCCATGATCGCGTCGAGTCGGCCCGGATCGGCTTCGAGCGCCTTTCGCCGCGCCTGAATTGGTTCAAGCTGCGCGTTGATCAGGTCAATGAGCGGGCGCTTGCAATCAAGACATCCGATGCTTGCCGTCGTGCAGCCCTCGCGCACCCACCCCAGTTCATCAAGGGGTTTGTACGCCTTCCAGAGCGTGTACACCGGGCAGATTTCCGGATTGCCGGGATCCTTGCGTCGCTTGCGCGCCGGATCGGTGACCATCGTGCTGACCTTCTGCCGCACCACGTCCGGCTCGTCGGACAGATCGATGGTGTTTCCGTAGCTCTTGCTCATCTTGCGCCCGTCGGTGCCGGGAATCTTCGGCACTTCCGTCAGCCGGCCTTCCGGCTGGATGAGGACGTCGCCATAGAAATTGTTGAACCGCCGCGCCACGTCGCGCGTGATCTCGATGTGCGGAATCTGGTCGATCCCCACAGGCACGAAATGCGCGCGATAAATGAGGATGTCCGCCGCCTGGAGAATCGGATAGCCGAGGAACCCGAGGGTATTCAGGTCCTTGTCGGTGATCTGCTCCTGCTGCTCCTTGAAGGTGGGGCAGCCAAGGGCCCAGGGCAGGGGAGTGATCATGGATAGCAACAGATAGAGTTCCGCGTGCTCTTTCACCTCGCTCTGCACGAAGATGACGCACTTGTCCGGGTCAAGCCCCGCCGCGAGCCAGTCCAGGATCATCTCCCGCGTCTGCTGCCCGATGCGCGCGGTGTCGCCGTAGTCCGAGGTCAGCGCGTGCCAGTCGGCGGAAAAGAAAAAGCAGTCGTTCTCTTTCGCCAACTCGATCCAGTTCGCGAGCGCGCCGTGCAGATGCCCGATGTGCAGCTTGCCCGTCGGGCGCATGCCGGAAAGGACGCGCTTGCGTCCGGGCGATGGTTTCTTGTCGTCCGTCATCCGATCCCCGCGATCTTTTCGAACAACCCCATGAACGCGACGACGATCGGCTGGATGACGCGCGGCCAGAAACCGATATTGAGCGGGTCCATGATGATGAGCACCAGCACGAGGATCATGCCGTACATGCCGATCGACATGAAACGCTCGGCCGCCTCGTCGGGCAGAAAAAACGCCACCACGTGGCTGCCGTCAAGCGGCGGGATCGGGATCATGTTGAACACCGCGAGAATGACGTTGATGAAAATCAGCCCGATCGCCAGGTATTTGAACGGCTCGACCGCCGTCTCGATCGACGCCGGAAGCATCAAAAGCACTCGTAAAAGGATCGCCGCGACAAGCGCCAGAACGAGGTTGGAAATCGGCCCCGCCACGGACACGAGCGCCTCGTCGCGCTTCGGCTTGTTCAAGAGGTGCACCTGCACCGGAACCGGCTTCGCCCAGCCGAACATGATCCCGCCCGCGAGCGACAGGAACAACGGCACGATCACCGAGCCGACCGGGTCGATGTGCTTGAGCGGATTCATCGTCACGCGGCCGAGCTGACGCGCCGTCGGATCGCCCAGGCGATCCGCCACCCACGCGTGCGCGGCCTCATGAAACGAAACGGCCAGCATCAATGCCGGCACGTTGATGAGAATTCTAAGAAGGAGCTCGCGGTCCAAGCCTCTCTCCGATCGGCAAGTGCGCCGTGTTAGCAACCGCCCCCCGGCCTGTCAATGGCGGAGGGCGGTAGCCTTTGGAGCGATCGCGTTATCGGGGCAAGGCCGCGTCTGGCGCGCCGCGCGCGCGAGGCCTACTCGTGATGGAGGTGCGCGGCCGATTCGCTCGATCCCTGATGCGCGGAGGGTCCTTCGGCCTTTTCAAACAGGCCCTCGACGTAATGAATGTAATCGACGTACGCCGCCACGAAAGCGCGGCCCGCTTCGACGTTGTGATCCTTGTGCTTGGCGGCTTCGCGGACCTTTGCGAAACGCGCGCGAATCCCGTGCGCGATCTCCTCGTTCAGAAGATGGATCGTCTCGTCGACCGACCCGCTCGTCAGCCCCGCGTCCGCCGCCCGGATGCCGGGGTCGATCTCGCCGCCCGCGGGCTTCAGGCCGGTGTACGGCGCGCCTTCGCCCGCCCGGTGGACGCGAACCAGCGTCTCGAAGAAATGCCGGTCGGCGAGCTCGCGGGCTTCCGGTCCGAGTTTGCGGACAATCAACGCATGTTCGAAGGCCTCACGAATTTCGGCTTCGCCGGCTTTGTTGACCCATTTGAGAACGGAAGCCGGATCGCCCGCCTCGAGCGCCGCACGGGCGTCCGCGATGACCGGCCCATCGAGTGTGTCGCAATGTGCGCGTGCGGGGGTGGGCGCGGCGAGCAAGGCGAGGCTCATGAGGCCGGCGGGCAGAAACCAAATGACAAAACGACTCTTCTTCAACATGACGATTCTCCTTATTCCTCGGCCCGGATAAGGGCTTCGAGCGTTTTCCAGAGCCTCGCGCCTCGGCGCGACGCCGGCGCGGGATGAGCCGCCCCGGCGTAGGTGAAACGAAGCAGTTCGCCGAGAACGGCGCCCTGGATGATGGTGACAAGCTCGTCCGGGCGGGGGCCCGGGCGCAGGAGCCCGGCGTTGCCCGCCTCCGAAACGCACCGGCGGATGAACGACATCGAGCCGTGCTGCACGCGGCGAATCTTTTCCACGCCGGCCTTGCCCGCGGCCTGCGTCAACTGGTCGGAGAAAAACAGCTTGAGGATCGCCGGTTCCGTGGAAATCATCCGAAAACGATGCCGCAAAAATGCGCCGAGGCGCCGAAGAGGGTCCGGATCTTCCGGCGGCAAGCCCTCGTTCAGCCGCTCGACCAGCCGATCGATCGCGGCGTTCACGACCGCCTCCATGCTGTCGAAATGCCGAAAGAGGGTGCCGTCGGTGATGCCGACCTCGCCCGCCACGGACGCCGCGGTGAATTTCCCCAGCCCGTCC